>JAKEGN010000105.1 GCA_022615525.1 Woeseiaceae bacterium | reverse complement strand
TGGCACACCGACGTCTCCTGCGACGAGGAGCCGCCGATGGGCAGCATCCTCCATCTGCACAAGGTACCTTCGCCGGGCGGCGACACGCTGTTCGCCAGCATGTATGCCGCCTACGAAGCGCTGTCGGACGGGATGAAACACATCCTTTCGGGACTTAAGGCATGGCACGAATCGGAGCATGTCCACAAGAACCGCTTCGGCCACCTGGGCAGGCACCGGGACGGGAACAACCCCTATCCGTCGGCGCTGCAGCCCATCGTTCGGACGCATCCGGTCACCGGCCGCAAGGCGCTTTACGTGAACAGCACCTTCACGACGCGCATCGAGGGGCTGAGCAAGAACGAAAGCGATGCCATCCTCGCCATGCTCTATCGCCACATTGAGACGCCGCGATTCCATTGCCGTTTCCCCTGGCGCAAGAATTCCGTCGCTTTCTGGGACAATCGCTGCACGCAGCATTTGGCGCTTTGGGACTATTACCCCGAAGTGCGCAGCGGGTACCGCGTAACGGTGAAGGGTGATCGCCCGTTTTAAGCGGTTGCCCGATAATCTGCCCGCCAACCGAAGGGACCTGCCGACATGCCTGACCTCCGGCGAACGCCCGCGATCACGATTCACTATGAGATCGATGACCACACCGATCCGTGGGCGGACCCGGCCGTATCTCCTGCTGCAGAACGGCAACGGGCGATCGGGGCGCTTCTGGTACCGCTGGGTGCCCTGTCTAACGCGTTTCTTCAAGGTGCTCCGTCCAGACATGCGCGGCCTTGGTAAATCGACGGGCCGGCTCGACTTCGAGCGCGACGTGACGCTGGAGGCGTTGGTGGGGGACCTCGTCGCGTTGCTCGATCACCTGGAAGCGGACCGGATACATAATTGCGGCGAGTCGATGGGGGGAATTCCAGGTCTCGCGCTTGCTGCCAATTATCCCGATCGCATTAAGACGCTTACCCTGGTGGCAATGCCGGTCTTCATCGACGATGCGATGAAGCAGCGCTATGCGATGGGCCATGGATCACGCACCGATGCCATGCAGGAGCTCGGTATCCGGAAATGGGTCGAGGCGACCCCGCGCGGCACGCGCCTCCCGGCCGATCGGGATCCGGTGCTTTTTCCGGTACTACTTCGATGAGTTTGTCAAAGGCGACGCGGACGTGCAGGTGGCGATGTCCAGGCTGGTCAACCGTGCGAACGCATCGGCCTTTCTGCCGCAGGTCAAGGCGCCGGTGCTGGGCCTGTATCCGACGTCGGGCCAGATCACCAGCGATACGCAGGAGTCGCTGCTCAAGGATAACTTGTCCGATTTCGAGGTCATCCACCTCCCGACGAATTTCCACATGGTCCAGCTCCTGTACCCGAAGACCTGCGCCGAGCACGTGCTGCGGTTCTGCGCCCGCCATGACGGCGTGTCCTTGGAGGATCTGTAACTGCCGGTTTCCGCTGCGTGGCTCCGGCAGGCAGGCTGCATGACCGCAATAAAAACGATATTATCGAATTTGACAGACGGCGGGGCACTGCTTCGTCGCGGCCCATATAGCATTGTGAGGTTGACGTGCCATTGATTGCGGTAGGCGAGCGAGCGCCGGCTTTCGCGATGACGAGCCAGGACGGCGGTCGCGTTACGCTGGACCAGTATGCCGGAAAGTATGTGCTTCTGTGGTGGTACCCGAAATCGGATACCCCTGGGTGAACGACGGAGGGTAAAGGGTTCCGTGATCGAATCCAGGCTTTCTCCGATAAGAACGCGGTCATCCTGGGCGTCAGCTTCGACAGCCCTGAAGACAACCGCGCGTTTCAGCAGAAATTCGGCTTTCCGTACGATCTTTGCAGCGATCTGGATAAGTCGGCATCGACGGCCTTCGGGGTCTGCGAAGCCGATGCTGCAAGGCCAAGGCGCGCGTCGGTTCTGATCGGGCCCGACGGAAAGATCGCCGCCGCCTATGAGAAGGTCACCCCTGCGGATCATCCGGACGAGGTCCTCGCAGACTTGGACCGACTTGGCTGACGGCATGGCGAATTTCCCTACCGGCTGTCCGTGATGCCCAGGCGTATCGCAGTGTTCGGGGCAGGGGCCGTTGGCGGCTACGTTGGCGGTCACCTCGCGCGTGCGGGACAGGACGTGTGCCTGATCGACCCCTGGCCCGAGCATGTCGAAGCGATCAACGCAAACGGCCTTTGTCTTGACGGGACGCAGGGCGAGCATCGCGTGCGGGTCGCCGCAATGCACCTGCACGAAGTTCAAAGGCTGATGCGCACGCCCATCGACATCGCGATTCTTTGCACGAAGTCGTTCGACACCGAGTGGGCGGCGTTCGCCATAAGCCAGTACCTGGCGCCGGACGGCTTCATCGTTTCGATGCAGAACGGGATGAACGAGGAACAGATCGCCGCCGTTGTGGGATGGGATCGGACCATCGGCTGTATCGTCAGCACGATCAGCGTCAATTGCTACGCGCCGGGGCGCATCAAGCGGTTCCAGCAGCCCGGCGGCAACAGGCATACCGTATTCCGCGTCGGCGAGGTGCATGGGCGGATCACCCCGCGCGCAACCGAGCTCGCCGAAATCCTGGGCCTGGTCGACAGCGCTGCGGTGACGCCGAATTTGTGGGGCGAGCGCTGGACGAAGCTCACGACGAACAGCATCACGCACGGCATCCTGGGGGCGACCGGGCTCGATAACCGGTCGGTCTATCTGGAACGCGGTACCGCGCACCGGCTCGGCATCAAGCTGGCCGGCGAAGCGGTCGCGGTCGGCTGCGCCCTGGGCTTCAATGTCGGCACAATTCTTGGGATATCGCCGAACGACTGGTGCGACGCGGCCGCCGGCGACGCCACGGCGCTCGACACGGTCCGGAGCGGCCTTGCCAAATGGATGACCACGCTGATCGAGCCGTCGCAGTCATCGGTCGGGCGC
>JAKEGN010000104.1 GCA_022615525.1 Woeseiaceae bacterium | reverse complement strand
CGTCTTGCCGTACGCTCTCACGAGCCGCGTGACCCGGGTACCCGGCGCCGGCCATTATGCGGCTGCGTTGCACAAACCGACGGAACCCGGCATCAGTGGACGCGCCCCGCAGGGGCAGTAGACAATACCCGCGGCAGTGCTACCATGGTTTCGTTGCTTCTGTAACGAAAAAAAGAAAAACTAGTTATTTCAATAATATATGACCACCAAGGTTATGGGATGAAGCTGGCGAGCCTGAAGTCGGGCGGACGCGACGGCACACTGGTCGTGGTCAGCCGCGACCTGTCACGCTGTGTCGCGGTACCACGCATCGCAAAGACCCTGCAGGCAGCACTCGATGACTGGGAGTCGCTGAGCGACAAGCTCATCGCGGTCGCCGCGAGGCTCGAATCCGGGCGCGTGAAAGGCGCGCAGAAATTCGATCCGTGCAAGGTGCATTCGCCGCTGCCCCGCGCTTTCCACTGGGTCGACGGCAGCGCGTACGTGAACCACGTCGAACTGGTGCGCAAGGCGCGCGGCGCCGAAATGCCGGAAAGTTTCTGGCACGACCCGCTGGTATACCAGGGCGGCTCGGACGATTTCCTCGGGCCCTGCGATGACATCGACGTTGCCAGCGAGGATTTCGGCATCGACATGGAAGCCGAGACCGCGGTCGTGACGGGCGACGTGCCCATGGGCACAGCGGAGACCGATGCGGGCCGCTACGTACGATTGCTGATGCTGGTGAACGACGTCTCGCTACGCAACCTGATCCCGGCGGAACTGGCCAAGGGCTTTGGTTTTTACCAGTCGAAACCCGCGACAGCATTTTCGCCGGTGGCTGTGACGCCGGATGAGCTGGGCGATGCGTATCGCGATGGCACGATCCATTTGCCCTTGCGCACGGAACTGAACGGCAAGCTGTTCGGCGCACCGGACTGCGGCACCGACATGACCTTCAGCTTTCACCAGCTGATTGCACACGCCTGCCGCACGCGCCGCCTCGGGGCAGGGACGATCGTCGGCTCCGGCACGGTGTCGAATTACGACCGCTCGAAAGGCTCGAGCTGCATTGCGGAGAAGCGCATGCTGGAAACGATCGAGCAGGGCAAGCCGCTGACGCCGTTCATGCGTTTCGGTGACAGGGTTCGAATTGAAATGCTGGATCGCAGCGGATGCAGTATCTTTGGCGCCATTGACCAGAAAGTCGTGCGGGCGACCGTGCCATGAAAGAGCTGCAGTACCTGAGCGGTTTTGCCAACGAATTCGCGAACGAGGCGCTGCCCGGCGCGTTGCCGGTCGGGCGAAATTCCCCACAGAAACCGGCCTACGGCCTGTACGCCGAGAAATTCAGCGGCACGGCTTTTACCGCGCCGCGGGCGAAGAATTTCCGCAGCTGGTTCTACCGCATTCGCCCCTCGGTGATGCACGGCGAGTTCCGCCCGTTGGCCGGCGGACTGCTACGCACGGCGCCGGATGACGAGGCCGTGATCTCGCCGAACCAGCTACGCTGGGATCCGTTTCCGATGCCGGACAAGCCCTGCGATTTCATCGATGGCCTGGTCACGGTTGCAACCAACGGCGACGCTCGTGCGCAGTTCGGTATCGGCATTCATATCTATCGCGCCACTCGCTCCATGGAGGACCGGTTTTTCTACAACAGCGACGGTGAGCTGCTGCTGGTGCCCGAGCAGGGGCAGGTCACGTTGCACACCGAATGCGGCGTATTGCGCGCAGGTCCCGGTGACATCGCCATCCTGCCGCGCGGCATGAAGTTCCGGGTCGAGGTTCCGGACGGCGGGGCGCGCGGTTACGTCTGCGAGAACTACGGCGCGAAGCTCGAACTGCCGGAGCGCGGCCCAATCGGCAGCGACGGCCTGGCTAACAGCCGCGACTTTGCCTCACCGGTTGCGGCCTGGGAGGACCGTGAAGGCGATTTCGAACTGGTGACCAAACTCGAGGGCAGGCTTTTTGCCTGCGACATCGGCCACTCACCACTCGATGTCGTGGCCTGGCACGGCAACCTCGCGCCTTGCCGTTACGATCTACGCGATTTCAATACGCTCGGCTCGATCAGTTACGACCACCCGGATCCGTCGATCTTCACCGTGCTGACCTCGCAATCCGATACGCCGGGGACAGCCAACGTCGACTTCGTGATATTTCCGCCACGCTGGCTGGTGATGGAAGACACTTTCCGGCCGCCCTGGTACCACCGCAACGTGATGTCCGAATACATGGGGCTGATCTATGGCGAGTACGACGCCAAGACCGGCGGCGGCTTCGTACCGGGCGGCGCGAGCCTGCACAATTGCATGTCGGCGCACGGCCCGGATGCGAACGCATTCAAGGCCGCGAGCAGCGCCGAACTCAAGCCGCAGAAACTTTCTGCGACCATGGCTTTCATGTTCGAGTCCCGCTACCTGATAAGGCCCACGGCCCATGCGATGACATCGCCTGCGTTGCAGAAGGATTACCGGGATTGCTGGGGCGGCCTGAAAAAACATTTCCGCGACAAGCTCTGAAAACTCTCAACGGCAAAGTCGCCTGCGCTTCTCGCGCAAGCTTCGCAACTCTTCCTGCATCCTGACGCCCTGCCTGGCCGTGTAACCCTGGCGCATTTTCGCTTCGATCTTCCGGATCTTTTCCCTGGTTTCGGCACATTCGAGATCGCGTTCATCGGTCGGCGATGGCAGGGCCGTCACCGAATACACCAGGTACAACACCAGGGCCAGCAGAAAACGCACGATCCAAGTCCAAATGAATCACCGGCCTCAGGTTGTAATAGGAGTTATCGAATCGCACGTGGCAATTCAAGTCGGTTTCGCGAGTTTTGATCGCGCAAGCGGAATCCCGCGGTCGGAGTGGGCAGCCTCAGCCTGGTCCTGAAAGTTTTTCGTCCTGGATCCTGCCGAGCCGCCAGGAATCGACGATTCCGACTATCCAGCACAGGCCAAGGATCAGGAGCGACGCATTCGCGGCCGGTTGTCAGCCTCGGCGGAGGAGGCGGTAATTGCCTCGCTGATCGATTGCGCATCCGGCGCCACATCGCCGCTGTTGACACGATCGACAACACTCATAGCCTGGTCAACGGCGGCGCTCGTGAGCACATACACCGCCGCCACGGCGGCGACGATCAGGATCGATGCGCGAAAGTATTCTTTCAACGCCAGGTGGCCGATGCCGGGAAACAACAGGCCCGACAACAGCGCTGCTTTGGTCCATTTCCTCACGCAGGTACCACGAGTTGTTTGTACATGACATAGGCATCGACATAGCCCGCCGACGGGTGCCGGAATGCGCCGGGCAAGCTGCCAACGATGTCGAAGCCGTGCTTCTTCCAGAGTCGAACGGCACCTTCATTCGTCGCGACCACCAGGTTGTATTGCATGGCGCGAAAACCCATCCGGATCGCTTCGGCTTGTGAGTGCTCGCACATCGCGGATGCCACACCCCGGCCGCGGGCGGTTTCGGCCACGATATAACCGCAGTTGCACACGTGTGCACCCTGGCCGGGTTGATTCGCTTTGAGGAAATAGGTGCCGAGTATGCGCCCGGCATCGTCCGTTGCAACATAGGTCGCCTGCGGCTGCCGGATCCAGATGTCGCGCGCCTGCTGTGCCGTCATGTCTGTCGGGAAACTGTAGCTGTCGCCTGCGCGAAGGACGGGTTCGATGATGCTCCAGGTGCCGCTCCAGTCCTCTTCGCCGAACTGGCGGATCGCAATGTTGGCCGGCCCTGCGTGCTTTTTGCGGACAGGATTTTCCGAAGCCGGCATACGCTTACGAACTCGTCTTCCCCTTGCCCTTTTTTGCAGCGGCCTTTTTTTTCGAGGTCGCCGCAGCCTTTTTCCGCGCCTTCTTTTTCTTGCGCTTTTTCGCTGTGGACTTTCTTTCGCGCTTCACGGCCTTGAGCATTTTGCGTGCACTCAACATCTCGGCGGTCATCGGCAAGGCGAGGGCTTCCGCGGCCAGCAGTTTTGCTTCGGCAGCCGAAATGTCCGGGTGCAGTTTCAGCAGTTCCCGCACCGCTTCGGAGATGAGTTCGGCATACTCGCGCTTCGAAATCTGTTTCCCGGCTTTCCTCAAGCCGGCCTTCAACGCATCTATGCCCAGCGTTTTCAGTACGGATTCCCACATCGCTCGTTTTTCCAGGTCAGGCTTTGGACTCGGTGATCGTTAGTATCCGGTGGGCAGCACGTCCGCACAAGGACAGCGATGCTCACTTCCACCATGTTCCTACCCAGCTTGATGGGCAGGCCGGAGCTGCGTAACCTGTTTGCTCAATCCGTTTACGGTCTCCGGGGAGTGGTTCGATGGCCGCCAGCTCGGGAACACAGGCAGCAGGCAGGCCGGTGCCGCTGACGATTGCAGCTTTCGTTGTTGCGCTGCTGTGTGGCGGCACACCCCAGAACGGCGCAACGGCATCACTGCCCGCGGATCCAGTAGCCTTCATACACGCGAACCTGATTGACGGAGAATCACCGAAACCTCGCCTCGATGTAACTGTCATCGTGCGCGATGGCCGCATCGAAAGTATTTCGTCCGGCAATTCACAGTTTCCTGGCGGTACTTGGGTCATCGACCTGGCCGGGCGCTGGATGTTGCCCGGTCTGATCGACGCGCATGCGCACCTGCGGGACCTCGCCAGTGCGCGTGCAGCACTGCGCGCTGGTGTGACAACAGTTCGCTCGCTTGGCTCGAATCACTTCGTTGACGTCGGCATTCGTGAACTCCACCGTGCCGGGGCCGCGGACTTGCCGGACCTCGTCGCAGCCGGTTATCACATCCGCCGTCGCATGTCGGAGGAGTTCTTTGTGGACACGCCGCAGCTATTGCCAATGATGAGTGGCCTGTCTGGAGGCGCAGACGTGCGCAGTGCCGTGCGCGCCCTGACAGCACGCGGTGTCGACGTCGTCAAGGTGATGGCGACCGAGCGTGCCGGCATGCCGGACACCGACCCGTTGAAACGCGAACTTACTGACCTGGAACTTGCGGCGGCGGTTGCCGAGGCGGCTATCGTCGGGCTGCCCGTGGCGGCGCACGCACATACTGACGAGTCCGCACGGGCCGCCGTGCTCGCCGGGGTCCGCACGATCGAGCACGGTACGCTACTCAGCGAAGAGACATTGGCGCTGATGCGCGAGCGCGGCACT
>JAKEGN010000103.1 GCA_022615525.1 Woeseiaceae bacterium | reverse complement strand
CGCGATCCAGCCAGAGACGATGTCCAAAACGAAACTGGTCGTGCGGTCGTACCGCGATCAGCACCGCAGGACGCCCCGCGACGCGCTCCTCGCGAACCACGGACAGATCGTAATGAGCGCCAAATCGAATATCGCCGCCGGGCAGTGTCGAGAACAAGGCGCTGTGGTCGTCCCAGCGTTCGATCAGCACCGACTTCCGGTCCGGCAGTATGCAATGCGCCTCGTCGCCGACCCTGACGATCTCGAGTCCGTTACCTTCCTGGGTGACCAGCCGCTCGTGGACTATGCCATCAATGACTTTGTGAACGACCTTCAGCGCTTCTGATTTGCCATTCTGCCGCCTGATTACGGTGCCTTCGTAGTCGATTTCGGATAGCGCCCGCGACATGCTGCGCAGCCATTCGGCCGGTGCGGACCTGTCCTCGCTGTCCGCCGTCGCCGGCGTTGTTGACAGTAACACCGCCAGGCATGCGGCGGCCGTGCATATCCGCAAGGGCAGCATCATCTGTATCAATCCACCCGCTTCACGTCGTCTGTGCCTCGCTTGCCCGCCTCGTCAACGTCGGCATCATCGTCTTCGGATGGCACCATGGCGTCGATGGCAGCGGTCGCCGCCGCCGAGTTCTGCGGGTCGATTCTCACCCTTTCTCCACCCTGCAATTCGAGAGTTACGAGGCGGGTGATCATCCCGTTGCTGCCGAAGTCGGCAGAACTTGCGCTGTGCCGCAGGTACATGTGCCGCAATTCGTCGGACAGCACGTCCTCGGCCGCCGCCTGTGTAATCGACGGCGCGGAACCGGTCAACTCGACTGCTGCCTGGGTCCCGGGCCCGGCAGCATCCGGAAGAATTGACTGGCGCAGACCGACCAGCGCAACCACGGCAACCGAAGCCGCAAGGGCAACGCCCAGGGCGGGCCTGAGAAACCGCGACGCTTGCCGGACCTCCACTTGCGCCACCGGCGCCAGTTCCTCGCCCAGCGCACTGGCAATTCTGCTGCGCAGTTCGGGCATGCCCGGCAATTCCGGGTCGCGCCGCATGTAACGGCCGATGGCCAGGTACTTCGCTACCTGCTGGCGCATGGCAGCGTCCTGGTTCAGCCGCCGCAATAACAATTCCGCCTCGTTCTCAGGCAGCTCGCCATCGATAAAGGCCGAGATTTGCATTTTCAATGCTTCATTCATATTTCACCTGCGGGAGCAGAAACCCCCGGAATTCACCCGCCAGCAACTGCGTCGGCGGCCACTTATCCGTCTCACTCAATCAATCAGGTTGCCAATCCTTTTGCTTATGGCATCCCGGGCCCTGAAAATTCGCGACCGCACGGTGCCCACGGGGCAGTCCATAGTCTGTGCGATCTCCTCGTAGCTCATGCCCTCGAGCTCGCGCAATACTATGGCTGTCCGCAGGTCGTCCGGCAGCGCCGCGATCGCCCGTTCGACTGCTTCGTGCAATTCCCGCCCGAGGGTTACACCTTCAGGCGTGTCCGTATCCTTGAGATTCGCGTGCAGGTCGAATTGCTCCGGGTCCTGCAGGTCGAGCTCGACGTCCATCGGCCTGCGCCGCTGTGCCGCCAGGTAATTCTTTGCCGTATTCACCGCGATCCTGTAAAGCCAGGTGTAAAACGCACTGTCGCCGCGAAACCGGGGCAAGGCCCTGTAGGCCTTGAGAAAGGCCTCCTGGGTAATGTCCAGTGCCTGGTCCGGGTCCCGTACATATCTCATCACCAGATTGACGATCTTGTGCTGGTATTTGAGCACAAGAAGATCAAAAGCGCCTTTCTCACCTTTCTGGACCCGACGGACCAGTTGGGCGTCGGACCACTCAGTTGCCATCGAGGCAGGCCCTGCCGGTAGACCGACACGGCCAGTCGACCCCCGGGTAGACCGGGCGTCGTGCCGAAAGTTCTGGGAAATGAAGGGTATCCATGCGCATTACGCTGTTTTTTTCTCTGGACCCTAAAACAGGTCACAGAAATGGTATCAGCTTCGATCCGGCTGTCCAAAGCGCGCCCCGTGCTGGTGCCAGCCCAGCTGCAGCCAGCGCCAGGCGGTGCTCCGGCTGGCATTGCCTGCCAGCAACTCGCCGTAGCAACTGCGGTCCGCGAACGCGAGCCTGAGCCACGCAATCTGCGGCAGGACGACACTGCCGGCCAGCAATCGTACCGGCTCGACCCGTCCGCCAGATCCGACGGCCTGGATCTCGCCCGACCCCCGGATGCGAATCGCGGTCACGCGTCGGTAAGCGCGAAGTTGATTCCGCCAGTCCCGAGCACACATGCAAAACCAGGCGGACAATAACAGTGCGCGCGCGCCGGCCGGGATCGGCATCTGTAACAGGAGCCCCCCGCCTGCCAGCTGCAAACCCGAGGCGATCGTCATCAGCAGGCATCGTAACAAAGGGTCAGCCCGAAGATCGGTTTCGCACGGCGTTGACGACATCGGCAAGTTGCGTATCGGCAGGTGATGCAGCACCGAGCAGATAAGCAACAAGTTCCGGATCCTGCAATTCCAGAAGTGAGCGAAATGCCGATTTATGCGTGTCGCTCGCGTCCGCGTAGGATGACTCGAACCATGACAGCAACAAGTGATCCAGTTCCCGGGTGCCTCGACGGCATTGCCAGCGAACCCGATTATTAGATGACTGCATTGCCTCGAGGCTCAATGCCGCCTCTCCGCCAGCATTTTCTTGGTCTCGGCGATGGCCCGCGCCGGATTGAGCCCTTTCGGGCAGGTCTGGGTGCAATTCATGATGGTGTGGCAACGGTACAGGCGGAACGGGTCTTCAAGGTCATCGAGGCGTTCACCGGTCGCCTCATCGCGGCTGTCGACCAGCCACCGGTAAGCGGCCAGCAGAGCCGCCGGGCCGAGATAGCGGTCGCTGTTCCACCAGTAACTCGGGCAACTCGTTGAACAGCAGGCACACAGTATGCAAGCGGCGGGTTCGTCTATGCGCTCCTGGTCTTTCTTGCTCTGCAGTCGTTCACGGTCCGGCGGCGCCGGCGTTCGCGATTGCAGCCAGGGTCTGATGGATGCGTACTGCGCGTAAAAATTGGTCAGGTCCGGGACCAGGTCCTTCACGACGGGCATGTGCGGCAGCGGGTAAATTCTGACCTCCCCGCGCACATCACCCGCGGCCATGGTGCAAGCCAGCGTATTGCCGCCGTCGATGTTCATCGCGCAGGAACCACAGATACCCTCGCGGCAGGACCTGCGAAACGTCAGGGTCGGATCGATTTCGTTCTTTATCTTGATCAGCGCATCGAGCACCATCGGGCCGCAGCTGTCCATATCAACGTCATAGGTATCGATGCGCGGATTCTCGCCGCTGTCGGGATCGTATCGGTAGACGGCAAAGCGCTTGATGTTGGCCGCACCGGCTGCGGCCGCAAAATGCCTGCCTTTTCGCACCCTGGAATTCGGCGGAAGCCGGAACTCAGCCACTGGCGGCCTCCCTTGGGTCCTCAATCAATTTCACTGCGCGCACCACGTTCATATCGTCGGTAAACCCTGGTCACTGATCTCTTGTCAGTACACCCTTGCCTTGGGCGGCACTGTGGCCACGTCGTCAGTCAGCGTCTCCAGATGCACGGGACGGTAACCGAAACTCACGTTCCCCTGCGCATCGATCCACGCAAGGGTATGTTTCATCCAGTTGGCATCATCGCGGTCGGGAAAGTCCTCGCGCGCGTGTGCACCGCGGCTTTCCAGCCGGTTTGCAGCAGACTCTATCGTGACCGCAGCATTCAGGAGCAGGTTCTCGAGCTCCATGGTTTCGATCAGGTCCGTATTCCAGATCATCGAACGGTCGCTTATGCGAACGTCGGAGAAAGACATGAACGTCTTGCGCAACAACTGCACTCCCTCGTTCAGCGAATCGCCGGTGCGAAAAACCGCGGCATGGTTTTGCATGGTCTTTTGCATTTCGAGGCGAATCCCGGCGGTCGAACGCGTGCCACTGGCCTGGCGCAACCTGTCGATGCGCTCGACGCTGTTGCGCCCTGCATCCGCGCGCAGAGCGGCATGGCG
>JAKEGN010000102.1 GCA_022615525.1 Woeseiaceae bacterium | reverse complement strand
GAATGCAACACCAGCGCGCGGTCCGCCACTGCCTGTCGATCGGTCGATTCGAACACGACTGTGAATTCTTCAAGCATCTGCCGCGCCGGATTCCCGCAGGACCTGGGGAAGCACCTGCGACAGGGTTTCCGCACAACCGGCCTCCACCTTGCAGTAGGCGAGATCGTCGGCGCGGGTCTTGCCACGATTGATAATGGCGAGCGGTTTGCCGGACTCCGCGGCAAGCCTCGCGAAGCGGAACCCTGACCAGACCATGAGCGAGGACCCGATGACCAGCAGTGCGTCACACTCGGCGAGGTGCTGGCGAGCCCGTTGTACGCGATCGGGCGGGACGGATTCGCCAAAGAAAACCACGTCCGGTTTCAGCAGGCCGCCGCAGATGTCGCAGTCGGCAATTGCGAAATCGGCAGTTACGGTGACATCCAGCACCGCATCGCCATCTGGCGCGAAGCGCGCGGCATCGGCCTGCCAGCCCGGATTCAGTGCGGACAGGCGATGCTGCAGGGTTTCGCGTGGCGAAATGTCACCGCAGCCGAGACAACGCACCTGGTGCAACACGCCGTGCAGGTCGACGACGTTGCGACTGCCGGCGATGCGATGGAGATTGTCGACGTTCTGCGTGATCAGCAGAGACAGGCGGCCGCATTGCTCCAGTGCCGCCAACGCGGCATGCGCTGCGTTCGGCCGCGCGCGCGAAATCCGCTGCCAGCCGGCGAAACTTCTTGCCCAGTAGTGCCGACGGGTCCCTGCGTCCCGCAGGAAGTCGCCAAACTGTACCGGCCTCGAGTGCTTCCAGTTACCGTCCTCGTCCCGATAATCCGGAATTCCGGAGTCGGTGCTGCAGCCTGCACCACTCAACACCATCAGCTTGCGATGTTTCAGCAGGAACCGGCCGAGCAAATCCACTGTAGTCATAAAAAAACAATCGAATCAAAACGTTACAGGATACAAAGCGGCTTGTCGGCTGCACAAAATGCTTCAGCTTCGGTTCAGCCTGGCGGGATCACAATCATCGCCGTTACTTGGGCAAGCGTCATTTCACTGTATGGGCAACTTCAGGAAAATCTACTTCGGCCTGGCCTTGGTGTCCGCCGTATTTCTGCTGATCCAGCTGTTCTGATACGGACCTGCAAACCCGGCTGCGTATTGCGTTAAGCTGGCTGCCGTGCTGAAGCAGCGAGTTTACGTCATGCGAAACGCCGGTGTTACGATCATTCTGATCGTCTCTTTACTGCTCTCGGGACCGTTGCGTGCCGAGGTAATGGACGCCGCAAGCAACGGTTTCACGGTGAAGCATGTGGTGACCATAGCGGCAACACGGGACGCCGTTTACCGTGCAGCGACACAGCAGGTCGGCGCCTGGTGGCTCGATGACCACACCCTCAGTGGTGATGCGTCGAGGCTGACCATGGAGACGGAACCACTGGGTTGCTTCTGCGAGGACCTGGGCGCGGGCGGAAGTGTCGTACACATGACCGTGACCTTCGTTAACCCGACCGTGATCATCCGCCTGACCGGCGGGCTCGGACCGTTGGGTCTCATGGGCCTGGCCGGCAACATGACCTGGGAGTTCGCCGACGATCCGGCCGGAACACGATTGACACTGACCTATGCGGTAGGCGGCTACCTCGCCGACGGCCTGGACCCGCTCGCACCTGCCGTCGATGCCGTGCTGCTCGACCAGATGTCGAGCCTGCGCGCCTTCGTCGAATCGCTGTCGACTTCAAATTGACGAATGCGGCCAAGCCGATGCCAGAATCAACCGCCGGCCCGGCCCCGGTAGCGCGTCCCTCCGCTACCGTGGCGCTGATTCGCGAGGGCGAAAGAGCGCCACAGCTGCTGATGCTGCGGCGCCATGCCGGGTCTGTATTCGGTGACGTATATGTATTTCCCGGAGGCGCGGTCGATGCCTGCGACAGCAGGGTGCGGGACCGTTGCGGCGCGGTCGACGGCGCGGCGGCTACGGCGTGCCTGGGAGTGACGGAGGCGTTGGATTATTACAGCGCAGCCATCCGGGAAGTATTCGAGGAGACGGGCGTGCTGCTCGCGCACGGCGGCACGGCAGTCGACGATGCATCGCTTGATGATGACAGGCGCCGACTGATGAGAGGCGAACTCGCGTGGGATCGATTCCTGCAGGAGCGCAACCTTTGCCTCGAGAGCGAACGGTTGCATTATTTTGCTCACTGGGTGACTCCGGAAACCGAGTCGCGGCGATTCTCCACGCGATTTTTCCTTGCAGCCATGCCGGAGCAGCAACAGGCCAGTCACGACGGCAGTGAATTGACCGACAGCTGCTGGATGACCGCGGCAGAAGTCCTGGAAGCGCAGCGGGCAGGTCGCATGCGCCTGATCTTTCCAACCTATCGCACACTGAAAGATATCGCCGGACTTGAAACCGTCGACGCGGTCATCGAGTGGGCTCGCGCACGACAGCGCAGCGGTGTGGCGCGCATATTGCCGGCGATCATCGAGATCGATGGAAAGGAAAAGGTCGTCATGCCCGGCGATCCCCGCTATCCGCGAAATGGTGGCCTGTGAGCCTCGTGCCCGGCGTACCGCAGCAACTTGCCGGCGGCGTGCGTCGCCTTGTCGCGCCGAATCCGGGCATGATGACCGGCCCGGGAACGAACACCTATCTGCTGGGGGACAAAGCGATTGCCGTCATCGATCCGGGCCCGCGGATACAATCACACCTGGAAGCCATACGGCAGGTCGCGGGTGCGGCGATACGCTGGATCCTGGTAACGCACACACATCCCGATCATTCACCGGCTGCGCGCGAGCTCGCGGCAGAAACCGGTGCGCAACTCCTCGGCCAGCCGGCCCCGGAGGGGCGGCACCAGGACGGTACATTCAAACCCGGGCGGGTTCTGCACGACGGAGACGTCCTGCAGACAGACGAATTCCGCCTGACAGCGCTTCACACGCCCGGCCACGCGTCGAATCATCTGTGCTTTCTTCACGATGAGCATCGCCTGTTATTCACCGGCGACCACATCATCAATGGTTCGACAGTGGTCATCGACCCGCCGGATGGCAACATGCGCCACTACATCGACTCATTGAAGCGATTGTTGACCGTGGATCTCGTGTCGATCGCCCCCGGTCACGGCCATCTGCTGACCGAGCCGTACAAAGTCATCGAATGGATCATCGATCATCGCCTGCAACGCGAATCCAGGGTGGTCAAGGCATTGCAGGAACACAGCGGCCTGACGTCGATGGCCCTGGTGCCGCATGCCTATGCCGATGTCGATCCCGATCGCTACGCCTGGGCAGAGCGGTCGCTCCTCGCGCACCTGCAGAAGCTGGCCGACGAGGGCAGGGCAACCGTAAGCGACGGCCGCTGGAAACTCCTTTAGGAAAGTGTCGCTATCCGCTCGCAACGAACTGCGAGAAGGTACCACCGTCTCTTGCCAGCTGTTCGAGCAACGGCGGTGGTTGCCAGTATTGCGCACCAAAGCGATCGCGAAACTCGCAGACCCTCGCGTACACCCTGTCGAGGCCGACAGCGTCGGCGTAATGCATCGGGCCACCGCGATGTCGCGGAAAGCCATAGCCGTTGATCCAGATGACATCGATATCGCCAGGCCGCAGTGCGATGCCGTCCTGCAGGATCCTCGCGCCTTCGGTGACCAGCCCGTAGATGCAGCGGTCGATGATTTCCGCCGCATCGATACTGCGACGCACGATGCCCAGTTTCTTCGATTCGTTTTCGATCAGCGCCTGCACTTCCGGATCGGGCACGCCACTGCGCGAGCCTTTTTCGTAGAGGTACATGCCCTTGCCCGTCTTTTGCCCGAAACGTCCCATCCCGGCGAGCAGATCGGCGACCCGGTAGTAGCGCGGGTCGTCCGGAAGGTTGCTGCGTTCGCGGCGAATCCGGTAGCCGACATCGAGGCCGGCGAGATCGCCGACCGCGTTTGGTCCCATCGCCATTCCCCAGTCATAAAGCACGCGATCGATGACTTCCGGCGCTGCACCCTCAAGCAACAACAGCTGGTTTTCGCGGCCGTAGCTGTAGAGCATGCGATTGCCGACGAAACCGAAGCCGTTGCCGACGACCACGCCGATCTTCCGCAAGCGTTTTGCAAACTGCAATGAAGTGGCGATGACATCGGTGGCGGTAGCGCGGCCGCGCACGATCTCCAGCAGCCGCATGACGTGGGCCGGGCTGAAGAAATGCAGGCCAATGACGTCGGCGGCCCTGTTCGTTGCAGAAGCGATGGCGTCGATGTCGAGCGTCGACGTGTTGGTCGCGAGGATGGAGCCGGGCTTGCAAACCCGATCAAGCGCCGAAAATATCTCTTTCTTCACGGCAATGTTCTCGAACGCGGCTTCGATCACGAGGTCGGTGTCCGCGAGTGATTCGTAGTCGTTCCCGGTGCTAAGGCGAGCGAGGCCGGCGGTCCTGTCCGCGTCGGACAGCTTGCCGCGCTTTACCCCGGCATCAAAGAGTTCCCGTATCGTCGCGACGCCCTGCTCAAGTCCCTCCCGGCTGTTGTCCATTATTCGCACCGGTAGGCGTGCGCTGAGACAGGCATATGCGATCCCGGCACCCATGGTTCCGGCACCTATAACTGCAACGCTGTTGACCGGCCGCAACGGAGTGTCGCCGTCGATACCGGGCACCTTGCCCGTTTCCCGCTCGGCGAAGAACGCGTGCCGCAGTCCGGCCGATTGCGGTGACGCTTTGCATTCGAGGAACAGTTGCCGTTCTGCCTCGCAGCCAGCATCGAACGAAAGGTCGGTCGCCATTTCAACGCAGCGGATAATTTTGGCCGGCGAGAACAGGCCTCGCGCCCGTTCGGCAACGTTGCTCCGCGCCTGCTCGAACACGGACGGATCGACCGCGGCAACCGGCAGGTCGCGGACGCGGCGCGGCGGCCGGCCGCTCACTTCCAGGGCGAGCGCGATCGCGGCAGTGGCAAGGTCTGTTTGCACGACCCGATCGACGATGCCGGAGGCAAGGGCCTCGGGGGCAGGCAGCGGGTCTCCGGACAACATGATCTCAAGCGCCTTCTGGACACCGGCGAGACGCGGCAGCCGCTGAGTTCCACTGGCGCCAGGCAGCAGGCCGAGTTTGACTTCGGGCAGGCCGACCTGCGCGGTCTCGACCGCGATACGGTAATGGCAGCCCATGGCAACTTCCAGGCCGCCGCCGAAAGCGGTGCCGTGCAGGGCCGCAACCACGGGTTTCATGCAGGCCTCGATACGCGACACGATATCCGGCAGGTGTGGTTCCATCGGCGGCCTGTCGAATTCGCGTATGTCGGCACCGGCAATGAACGTACGGCCCGCACACATGAGCACGATCGACCTGACCTGACCGTCCTGCTCCGCGTCGGCTATACACCGCACAAGTCCCGCGCGTACCGGCTGCGAAAGCGCGTTGACCGGTGGATTGTCGATCGTGATGACCGCCACCTCACCGTCTTGTAATAGGCTGACAGGACTCATTATTTCACTCGGCAGACACTGTGGCCTGAATTGTCGCCAATTCGAGGCCTGAATTCGACTGCCAGGATCCCGGCGACAGGCGCGTGCTCGGCTTGATCTGACCCGGCAGTTCGCATAGCTTAGGCAGCCCGATTCAGCAGGACCAGAAAATGACCTTCGTTGTAACCGAGGCCTGTATCAAGTGCAAACTGACTGATTGCGTCGAGGTTTGCCCAGTCGACTGTTTTCACGAAGGCCCGAACATGCTGGTCATCGATCCTGACGAGTGCATCGATTGCACTTTGTGCGAGCCTGAATGCCCGGTCGAAGCCATATTCTCCGAGGACGAACTGCCGGAAGACCAGAAACAGTTTCTGCAGATCAACAAGGAGCTGTCGGGGCAATGGCCGGTCATTACGCAGATGAAGGATCCGCCCGAAGATGCAGACGAGTGGCGCGACGTAAAGGACAAGCTCCAGTACCTGGAACGCTAGGCAGGCGGGAGCCCCAACCTTGATCAGTCTTCGCGCACGCCTGGTGCGCATGATGTCCAAGCAGTATTTCAAGCGTATAACGCCGGATACCGACGTTGCCGAGCTGCGCAAGACCTGGGATGAACTGACCAGCAACCTGAAGACGGCCCCGGGCGTGCGAAGGCGCGAGGCGACTGTCGGCGACATCACCTGTGAATGGCTGGTGCCCGACAAGTGCGACGAGACGCCGGTGATCCTCTATTTGCACGGCGGCATCTACATGCTCGGCAGCGCACACACGCACCGGCGCATGGTGAGTTTCATCGCGCGTGCCGCCGGCATGCGCGCGCTGATCCCGAATTACAGGCTGGCGCCGGAGCATCCGTTTCCGGCGGCAATCGAGGATGCGACACTCATCTACCGCAAGATGCTCGAACAGGGCATTGCCGCAGGCAGGATGGCGATCGCAGGGGATTCGGCCGGCGGCGGACTCACTATGGCAACGCTGCTTTCGCTGAAGAACAGCGGCGACCCGCTGCCGGCGGCGGCGGTGCTGTTGTCGCCATGGGTGGACCTTGCGGCGAAGGGCGAAACGCTGAAAACGCGTGCCGGCGTGGATCCATGGTTCGATCCCGACAACATGCCCGAGATGGTGCGGCGCTATTGTGGCAATCGCGATCCGAAAGCGCCCTTGATTTCACCGCTTTACGGTGACCTGTCCGGCTTGCCGCCGTTGCTGATCCAGGTCGGCGATCATGAGATCCTGCTCAGCGATTCGACCCGATTGGCCGAGCGCGTGACAAAAACGGGCGGCAGCGCGACGTTGCAGGTATGGCCCGAGATGTGGCATGTGTTCCAGTATTTCATCGGCCAGATGCCGGAGAGTGCGAAAGCGATAGCCGACATTGGCAGCTTCCTGAAGAAAACAGTCACCGCCTGAACGGGCCCGGTGGCGCTGGGGGAAGAATGCAGAACAGGCGTTTCGATTGCTTGATTGTGGTGCTGACGTCCGTTGCCGGCGTCGTTGCCTGCAGCGCGGCACCGGACCACGCACAGCTACCCGTAGCCGACGCAAGTGCACTGGCGGATGAGTACTACGCATGGCTGCTTGAGCGGGCGCCGGAGGAAGCGTATTTCTCCGGCGTTGAAATCGAGCGCCACAATGGCCTGTTCGACAATCGGCCCGAGGCCTTGCAGGAAGCACATCGCTTCGAAGACACATTCGCCGAAAAATTGCGATCCGTCGACGCGACCGGCCTCGAAGGCACGGCGGACTGGATCACACTGGCCTACCTGCGGCAACACGTGAACGCCTCGATTGCACAACGCATCTGCCGCTACGAACTCTGGAACGTCAACCAGATGGGCGGCTGGCACCTCGCGTATACGCAGATTGCGGAGTTGCAACCGGTGGGCACGCCAGAATTGCGCGATCAGGCGATGCGCCGCTGGATACGTTTTCCGGTGTTCATCGACCAGGAAATAACGAATCTCGAAGCCGGGTTGGCCAAGGGTTATTCATCGCCACGGTCCGTTGTGGCGCGCGTCATCGATCAGCTGAATGGACTACTGGAGCTGCCGGTGGACCAGTCACCGTTCGCTTCAGCGGCGCTACGCGATACCGACGAATCATTCGCCGCCGAGCTGCACGGGCTCGTTGAAACCGGGATCTACCCGGCGCTACACCGTTACAGGGACTTTCTGCAGGACACCTACCTCGACGCGGCTCGCGCCGAACTGTCGGTCACCGCGAACCCCGACGGTGCTGCGTGCTACGAAGCGTCGCTTCGCGCCTATACGACCGTGGATCGCAGCGGCCAGGAGGTTTTCGAGCTGGGTCAGGAAACGGTCGAGGCCAATGCGCAAACGGTCATCGAACTCGGACTGGCAGCCTATGGCATCGAAGATTTCGCTCAAATCATCGAGCGGGCCAAAGCGGATCCCGCGGATCGTTTCGCAAACAAGGAAGAATTGCTGCAATTCTCCGAACAGGCTGTAAAAAGGGCCGCAACCGCCATGCCGGATTGGGTGTTGCACATGCCGGCGCAGCCCGTAAGCGTGGTGCCGTTTGCCGAGCACGAAGAGGGCACGGGAAGATCCGCGCATTACAGGCCGGGAAACGAGAATCGTGCCGCGGAATACCGGATTCCCCTGCACCGCCCGGAAGAGCAATCCCGCGGCAATGCTGAAGCCACAGCATTCCACGAAACCTGGCCCGGACATCACCTGCAGGTGGCCAGCGCACAGGCGATCGAGGGCCTGCACCCGGTCACCAGGATCATCTGGTTTTCAGGGCCGGGCGAGGGGTGGGCGCGTTATTCCGAAGCGCTCGCGGAAGAGATGGGCCTGTACGAAACAGTCAGCGGGCCGATCCTGCGGCGCGCCTGGCCGGCACGCGGCATGGTGGTCGATCCCGGCATACACCTGCACGGCTGGACCCGCGAGCAGGCGATCGAATTCATGGTGGTATCAGGCCGCTTCGAGCGCGACCGTGCCGATGAAATGGTAGATCGCATTGCAATCCTGCCGGGGCAGCTGACGGCATACGATTCCGGCGGGCTCGAGATTCTGGCACTGCGCAGGGAGGCAGGGGAGGCATTGGGCGAGGATTTCGACATCCGCGAATTCCACGACGAAGTGCTTGAGAACGGCACGATTCCGCTGACCTTTCTTCGCCAGCACATCGAACAGTGGATCGAGGAAAGCCGCGCTCAGCCTGTTCAATAGCCGGACAGTCGTTGACTGTCGTCGTACATACGCGTGAGAAAATTCCGGATCGCCGGCTCGGCTTCCTTACGCGTCATCAGCTTCTGCTGTTCCAGCACTTTGGCCATGTCCCTGATCGAACGCTTGCCGTCGATCAGCGACATGATGAAGGAATAGATCTGCGTCGACATGGCCTGGGTGCGGAATGAGGGCAGCAGCGGCACCGGGACGTCTCCCGTCACGATCCAGTCCGGCAGTGCCTTGTGCCGGCCGGGATTTTCAGCTTCGTCCTGTTTCACCGCGCTGAAAGTAAATACCGTTTCCTGCCTGCAATGGCGGCTTGCCGGGGAACACATATAAGGAATGGCGGCCTGCGTAACTTGCGGCGGGGCGAAGCCGCATTCCCCTGCGATCACCAGCACTTCCTCCGGACTGTATCGCCGTGCGCGGTCCGGACTGTCGAACGCCAGCGAGCCGAAGTTGATCCAGCGGCCACCGGGCTTCAGCAAAATGTTGATGCGGGCAGCAAAAGCCGTCAGGTCCTCGGACACGATGTCGATAAGCCACGGCGTGACCACGGTATCGAATACGCCGGCCGAGAATGGCGGCCGCAATACATCGCCCAGCAACAGGAAAAAATTCTCGCGGACGGGCTCGGGCGCCTGCAGTTTCCGGAGCACTGCATAGTCGTCCAGCGACTTCGGCGCCATCGGGAACTCGTACATTTGCAAGGTTTCGCCACTCACAACCTGCCTGGCGACCAGCATGAGCAGCGGGTTGAAATCCAGTGCCACGGTCATTTCGGCGCGCAGTTGCATGTGCATGTCATAGGCCAGCCGGCAGGCACCGGCGCCGAGCACCAGCACCTTGCCGGGTTGTGCATCCTTCGGTAGTACGCTGCGGATCTGCGCCAGCGAAGCGTCATTCTCCCTGTCGCCCCAGGCCCAGTCACGGTGCACGTTTGCATAGTAGGTGTTCAGTCCCTGGTCGACCGGCAGGCGAGTGCGCAACGCGAGTTGCGATTCGTAGCCGGCCTGCATCGATTGCACGTCTACCGGCGACAGCATCTGTCGCAGCATTTTCTTGTGCTTGTCCGTCGCGGCGAGCTGCTGCTCGAGACGCTTGCGCGTCAATTCGCGCCGGTCCTCGGCGATGAGTTCCGCCTTGATGCGTTGAGATTCATGCGAAAGTTGCTGCAGCGAGTAATGCAGGCGGTTGCGCCATTCACCGAGTGCGGATTCGGCATCGGCAAACAGCCACGGGATGCCGCCGATGTCCGGAAATTCCGCCTTGCACCCGCTGCAGCGATACCGGTCAACATCCCTGACCAGCGGCTTCTTGTCGCAGCGCGGGCAGGCGAGGTGTTCCTCGAGGCGACCGGCATCCTGCATCTGGCTTAACTCCTGGGGTACGTATCGGGGTCCATTATGGCCGAACGGCAGGCTCTGTAGGAGCGAGCAGTGCTCGCGACCTCTGCGGACCGGCACCGCGGATGAACGAAGGCCACCCGGGGTGACGCCGGCG
>JAKEGN010000101.1 GCA_022615525.1 Woeseiaceae bacterium | reverse complement strand
GGGAACTCTATGCCAAAAGACTGATCGCTGCCGGAGTCATCGACGAGGACGGCGTGGCGGCCATGCAGGAAGAATATCGTGACCGGCTGGACCGCGGCGAACCCGTGCCGCGATCCGCGCTGGGGCTGATCGGCAACGAATTCACTGTCGACTGGACTCCTTATACTGAGGCTACCTGGGACGAACAGGTCGACACCACCCTGAGCCCGGCAAAAATAGCCGCGCTGGCGAAGAAGGTTACGCAGGTTCCCGCTGGCATGACGCTGCACGGGCGAGTGCAGCGAATCATGAGCGAGCGCCAGCGCATGGCGACAGGCGAGATCGACATGGATTGGGGATTCGCCGAAACCATGGCATACGCGGGACTCCTGGACCAAGGCTACCCGTGCAGAATTACCGGGCAAGACAGTGGCCGCGGCACGTTTTTCCATCGCCACGCGGTGCTGCACGACCAGAACAACCGGCAGGAATACATTCCGTTGCAAACTATCAGTGACCAGCCCAACGCGTTTCGCGTGATCGATTCGCTGCTGTCCGAGGAGGCTGTGCTCGGTTTCGAATACGGTTATGCGACCACGGATCCGAAGACCCTGGTTGTCTGGGAGGCCCAGTTCGGCGATTTCGCCAATGGCGCACAAGTCGTGATCGACCAGTTCATCAGTTCGGGTGAAGCGAAATGGGGCAGGTTATGCGGGCTCACACTGTTCCTGCCACACGGTTACGAAGGGCAGGGACCGGAGCATTCGTCCGCGCGCCTGGAACGATTCCTTCAGCTCTGCGCCGAACACAATATCCAGGTTTGCGTACCGTCGACGCCGGCACAGATGTTCCACATGCTCAGGCGCCAGATGTTGCGCAGGTATCGCAAGCCGCTGATCGTGATGACGCCGAAAAGCCTGTTGCGCCACAAACTATCGGTATCGAACCTCACCGAGCTGTCCGGCGGCTCATTCCAGCTGGTCATCCCGGATCTGCCCGAGATCGCCGCGGACGACGTGCGGCGGGTGGTTTTTTGCAGCGGCAAGGTTTATTACGACCTGCAGGAGGCGCGCGAGCTGCACGCCGTTTCCAATGTTGCGCTGGTACGCATCGAACAGCTCTACCCGTTCCCCACGGACGACTTTGCGGCGTGCCTGCAGCAGTATGCCAATGCCAGGGACATAGTCTGGTGCCAGGAGGAACCGCAGAACCAGGGCGCGTGGTACCAGGTGAGGCATCGCTTGCAGGAACCATTACGCGAGAGCCAGCAACTGTACTACGCTGGCCGAGCCAGTGCCGCGGCGCCGGCCTCCGGCGTCTTCAAGCTGCACTTGCAGCAACAACAGGCATTGGTAGAAGCGGCGCTGGATATACAGACCAAAGCGACCAGGTCCACAAAGCCCAAAGACAAGGTTGCGATAAAAAGTAAGGACAAATCGACAAAATGACGACAGAGATCAAGGTTCCACCCCTGCCGGAATCCGTCAGTGATGCGACGCTGATTGCCTGGCACAGGAAGGCTGGCGATGAGGTGTCGCGGGACGAAAACCTGGTGGACCTCGAAACCGACAAGGTGGTGCTGGAGGTTCCCGCACCGGTCGGCGGGATCCTGCAGGAAATCCTGATTCCCGACGGCACCACGGTCAGGGCCGGCGACGTTCTTGCGATCCTGTCGGAGGGCAAGGCTGGCGACGGCCCCGCCCGTCCGGCTCCCGCTGCCCCCGGCGCAAATGATGCGGATAACGATGAGGAACCGGAGGAGGCAACAGCAGCCGAGGACTCACGCGCCGCTGCGCACAAGCTGAGCCCGTCGGTACGCCGGCTGCTCGACGAGCACGACCTGGACGCCACCATCGTGACGGGCAGCGGCAAGGATGGACGGATAACCAAAGCGGACGTAATGGCCTACCTGAAGACCCACAGTGACGAAAACGTCACTCCGGGCGATCCCGCGGCAGAATATTCGTCGGCCGCCGGAGCGGCCCAGGTCAGCCGCAGCGAGGAACGCGTACCGATGACACGACTGCGTGCGCGTATCGCCGAGAGAATGGTGCAGGCCCAGCACGATGCAGCGATGCTCACGACCTTCAACGAGATCGATATGACAAAGGTCATGTCGCTGCGAAATCGGTACAAGGAATCGTTCGAGAAGGACCATGGCGTCCGCCTGGGCTTCATGTCGTTTTTTGCCAAGGCGTGCGTGGAAGCGCTCAGGAAATTCCCGGTGGTGAACGCATCCGTCGAAGGCAACGAGATCATCTATCACAATTACTTCGACATCGGCATTGCCGTGTCATCCGATCGCGGCCTGATGGTGCCGGTGATACGTGACGTGGATCAGATGAGCTTCGCGCAAATCGAAGCTGAACTTGCGGCACTCGGCAAGAAAGCCCGCGACGGGACGATGAGCATGGAGGACCTGACCGGAGGCACGTTCACGATTACCAACGGCGGTATCTTTGGCTCACTGATGTCGACGCCGATACTCAATCCGCCGCAAAGCGGGATACTCGGCATGCATGCCATACAGGATCGGCCGATGGCGGTGGATGGCGAGGTAATAATTCGCCCCATGATGTACGTCGCGCTGACTTACGATCATCGCATTATCGATGGCCGGGAAGCGGTGCAGTTCCTGGTCAGCATCAAGCAATCGCTGGAAGACCCCGGCCGCTTGTTGCTGCAATTGTGAGTGGCGAAACCCCATGAGCAGAAGTTTCGATGTCGTGGTGATTGGTGCCGGGCCCGCGGGCTATATCGCAGCCATACGCGCAAGCCAGCACGGGATGAAGGTCGCGTGCATAGACCAGTGGGCGAACCGGGATGGCAGCAATGCATTCGGCGGGACCTGCCTCAACGCAGGATGCATACCCTCGAAAGTACTGCTTGAATCGTCGGAATTGTTTCATCGGGCACAACACGAATTTGCCAAGCACGGCATCAGGCATGCGGGCGTCAGCATGGATGTCGCCACCATGCAGGACCGCAAAGCGGCCATCGTCAAACAACTGACTGGCGGAATCGCCGGTTTGTTCAAGGCCGCCAAAGTGGAAGGGCTGCCGGGACACGGCAGATTGCTTGCGGGCAAGAAAGTCGAATTCACACCGGTCTCGGGCAACCCGGAGATCATTGAGGCCCGCTACGTCATTCTCGCCTCGGGATCCGTGCCGATAGAACTTCCGGTGGCGAAATTCGACGGCGACAGGATCGTTGATTCCTGGGGCGCGCTCGACTTCAGCGAGGTGCCTGCGCGGATCGGCGTCATCGGTGCCGGGGT
>JAKEGN010000010.1 GCA_022615525.1 Woeseiaceae bacterium | reverse complement strand
GGATACCCCAGGTTCAGATTGCCGGGGCCGGCTGATTCAACGGCGCGACATGCTGACAGGTTCAACCGCAGTTATGAGTGCCTGCGCGGCGTGCGTGTGTGTCACTCATCCTTCGCTGGTCCGGGCTGCAATATCCGTTGCCAGTTCAGGATCGCGTTCCACAGGAAGCGGTGATCGGAGCGGTTCAGGTCCCGGTGCATCGGGTTGAAGTTGAACGCGATGACCCGTCCCGTCCCGACAGGAATGTCCCGGATAGCCGGGTGTCCCTGCAGTGAGTCGCCGTTCTTGATGCCGCCGCTGATCACCAGTTCGCCTGCATCCGATTCTTCGTCCTCGTTTTCCTTTTCTTTCTTCTCGGCTTCCTCGGTCCGGCCGATGACCGTGACGTCCACGCGCTCCGATGCTGCCGCGAGTGCACGTAAATAACCGTGGATCTGGCTGGTGCGCGACAGTTCTCCCGCAGCGCCGACCACGTGCCCGAGGTATTCCGCAGGCGAAGGCACGTCTTGCGATTCCGGCACGTAGGCGACCCAGGGATTGATTTATTGCGGCGCCGTCGTGTATTCAGCGATGGCTTCCACCGAGCCCGGCTCGGGGGTATCCGGTGCATACGAGGCGGATTCCACAGCGGTTTGCTGTGCCGTGGCGGGCGCGGAGAGGAAAAGTGCGGGGATCAGTGCAGGCAACAACAGCACATAGGAGTATCGAGCCATCATGATGTCCCTGGATGCAGAAAAACGGAAAACACGGGATTTACATTTTCTTGCGATGCATTCTGCTGCATTAGATAAGCAGTTCGTTCAAATGAACGGCCGCCGGCATCGCGGTCGAACCACCGTACCGGCTTGCAATCCGGGTGTTACCGCAAGAAACTGCAGCCACGTGACCTCAGTCGGTCAGGCGCAAGGGACAGAAAAACCGATGCTGACAGCGCAACAGGCTTTGCAACGTCTACGCGAGGGTAACCGGCGTTTCGTTGCCGACAATCCGAGCCCGGATACCAACCTGAGTCATGCACGCAGGGCGGCAACGGTCAAGGAGCAGAAGCCTTTCGCCATCATCCTCGGCTGCTCCGATTCGCGCGTGCCGGCAGAGATCGTGTTCGACCAGGGGCTCGGCGATCTTTTCGTGATTCGGGTTGCGGGCAATATCGTTGCGCCGTCACAGATCGGCAGCGTCGAGTTTGCGGCCGCGCGGTTCGGCACCCGCCTCGTGGTCGTGCTCGGGCATTCGCAATGCAGCGCCATCGTGGCCACGCTCGAGGAAATGCAAAGGCCAACCGAGAACCAGTCACGACACCTGCATTCGATCGTCGACCGGATACGTACGTCCGTCGCCGAATTGCTGGCCACGGACCTGAAGCACGATCTGGATGCGCTCGTGGACCGCGCCGTGCGGGCCAACGTACGCGTATCCATGAATCATCTGCGGCACGGGTCGGAAATCCTCGAGCAATTGATCAGGGACGAAGGCCTGCGCGTCGTAGGCGCGGAGTATTCGCTGGAGACCGGCGAAGTCGAATTTTTCGATGTCAACTAGGCCCGGGTCTCTTCCCGGGCGCAAGGCGGAATGACTCATGCGGCAATTCCAGGACAAGAAGGTATTGGTCACCGGCGGATCGCGCGGCATCGGCAAGAGCATTGCCAGGGCATTCGCCGACCAGGGCGCGAGGGTCGCCATCAACTACCGCTCGAACGCTGCGGCCGCCGCAGACTGCCTGCGTGAGCTCGGCGGCAAGGGCAATATCGCGTTGCAGGCGGACATCGCGGATCCGGCGCAGGCGGCGATGCTGGTGGAAGATGCAATCAGCGGACTCGGCGGACTTGACATCGTCGTGAACAATGCCGGCATTTACCTCTGGCACCCGATCGCAACGGCCGACTTCAGCGACTGGATTGCGGCATGGCGGCAGACGATCGACACCAACCTGCTTGCCGCGGCCTCGATATGCTATTGCGCGGCACAACACATGATGCGACATGGTGGCGGCCGCATCGTCAACGTGTCCTCCCGCGGCGCATTCCGCGGCGAGCCGGACGGCCCCGCGTACGGCGCAAGCAAGGCCGGATTGAATGCGCTGAGCCAGTCGCTTGCCATTGCACTGGCGCCGCACAATATTTTCGTCGGAGTCGTCGCGCCGGGATTCGTCGAGACCGACATGGCCGCCGAATGGCTGGAAGGCGAGCGCGGCGATGCCATCCGTGCGCAAAGCCCGCTCGGGCGTGTTGCCCGCCCGGAAGAGGTTGCGCACGCGGTGCTGTTCCTCGCTTCGCCGGGTGCGGAGTTCACGACCGGCACCATCATCGACGTAAACGGCGCTTCTTACCTTCGCAGCTGACCTGCCCGACATGAAGCGATCGCCTCCGAATACGACCCTGCTGGCGCTGCTGCTCGCGGCCGGGCTGTTCCTGGTAGCCAACTACTTCGACGACCAGCCGCCCTGGGAGCCGGAGGATTTGCCGCGCGCCTCGCTCGATCCGCGGCAGGATCCGGCATCACGCGAGCCCCCGGTCATGGCGCAGCCGGGTATTACCTGTGAGGCAGCCGAGGCGGAGATGCTGCGAGCCGTCGAGGATTCCCGCTATTGCGATTCGGACGAGGATTGCACCTTGTTTGACTACGGGTACCCGATCCAGTGCATGACTTCGGTATCGATGGAGGCGGTGACGGCGCTGCGACTGCAGTACCGCGAATACGATGCGAGTTGCCGCTATCGCGTTTTCTATGATTGCGATGCGGCGGGTGCCGAGCGACTTGCCGTCTGCAGGAACAAGCGCTGCAGCGTCGAAATTGCGACCCTGGACACCCTCACGGACGAAACGCTGGATCACCTCGGCATCGACCGGTGACCACCCTGCGCACGCCCCGGCTGCAATTGCGCGAACTGAACTTCGATGACGCGGAGTTCATCATCGAGCTGCTCAACGACGAGTCGTTCCTCCGTTTTATCGGCGACAAAGGCGTGCGCACGATCGCGGATGCGGAAGATTACCTGCGAAACGGGCCCCTCGACAGCTACAGCAGGCACGGCTACGGCCTGTACCTCGTGCGGCGCGTGTCGGATGGGGCACGCATCGGCATTTGCGGCCTGGTACGGCGCAGCGCGCTGGATTACCCCGACGTCGGCTTCGCCTTCCTGCCGGCGTTTCGCGGCTTTGGCTATGCGTACGAATCGGCGGTGTCCGTACTTGATCATGCGCGAACCGGACTGGGGCTCAAACGTGTACTCGGCGTTACCGATCCCGACAACCAGGTGTCGATACGGATACTCGAGAAAGCCGGGTTCGTTTACAACGGTCGCATGCGCCTGTCAAAGGGTGCGGCTGAAATCAGCCTGTTTTCCACGGAGCTTTGAGCAGAGGCGTTGCATGATCAACCTGATGGACCACAAGGGCGCCCGGACCGGCGTTTTTTTCGGCGCGACATCCGGCGTCATCACCACCATCGGGCTCATCGTCGGGCTGTACTCCGGCACGCGCTCGCTGGTGGCGGTGCTGGGAGGCATACTCGTGATCGCCGTGGCCGATGCCATGTCGGACGCACTGGGAATCCACCTCGCCCAGGAAGCGGACCCGGATTCCACCCATGAGCACGTGTGGATTGCCACGGTGTCGACGTTTCTGACCAAGCTGTTCGTTGCGGCCAGTTTTGCTTTGCCCTTGCTGTGGCTGCCGCTGTCCGTCGCGGTCTTCGTATCGGTAGGCTGGGGGCTGGTGGTTATCGCCGCGCTCAGTGCCTGGCTCGCCCGCGTGCAGCAAGCCGCCACGCTGCCCGTCGTCGCAGAGCATGTCGGGATCGCAATCGCAGTCGTCGGGATCTCGCATTTCATCGGCGTCTGGGTCAACGCGGCGTTTGCCTGACCGCCAGCTTGCAAGCGCCTGATCCAGGAAGCCCTGAAAAGGTGCCGGGTTTATTTAGCAACTATAGATGAGC
>JAKEGN010000100.1 GCA_022615525.1 Woeseiaceae bacterium | reverse complement strand
GGATTTGCCCGACCCTGAAGAAGTCTCGGAAATCCCCGGCGGCATGAACAATTACCTGATGTGGATCAAGAATATGGGTTGCGTCGGCTGCCACCAGATCGGGCAGGCCTCGACGCGGACCATACCGCCAGCGCTGGCCGCTATCGACAACTCCGAGCGGGCCTGGGCCAGGCGCATATCTTCAGGGCAGGCCGGCAACAACATGATCCGGCTGGCCGCCGACTTGCTCAAAGGCGTGCCGATCAAGTACTACGCAGACTGGACCGACCGCATCGCCGGCGGCGAGCTGCCGGCCAACCATCCACAGCGGCCGACCAGAAAGGAGCGGAACGTCGTGGCGACGGTGCGCGACTGGGCGAACGAGAAAGTCTACATGCACGATCTGTCCGGAACGGACCGCCGGAATCCCACCGTCAATCCGTACGGACCGTTGTTCGGCGCGCCGGAACTGAGCACCGACGACATGCCGATCCTGAACCCGGTGACGAACACGGTAGCTGTTTTTCACGTGCCGGTGCGCGACGAAGACACGCCGACCACGGCCGATGATCCGGTCATCGCACCCTCGCCGTTCTGGGGCGAAGAAGTGATCTGGGACAGCAAGTCGAACATACACAACCCGATGCTGGACCAGGATCGCCGCATCTGGCTCACGGCGCGAATTCGTGCACCGGGGAATCCCGATTTCTGCCGCAAGGGCTCGGGCCACCCCTCCGCCGAGCTTTTCCCCATGGAGCAGGCATCGCGGCACCTTGCCGTGATCGATCCGCAGAGCCTGGAGTACACATTTGTCGACACCTGCTTCAGCACGCATCACCTGCAGTTCGCTTATGACGACGACAACACCTTGTGGACCAGCGGCGATCGCAACGTGGTCGGCTGGCTCAATACGACGCGGTTCCTGGAAACAGGGGACGCGGCCGCCTCGCAGGGATGGGCACCGGTGATCCTGGATACCAACGGCAACGGCAAACAGGATGCCTGGACCGAACCGGGCGAGGAGGCGGATCCGAAGCTCGACATGCGCGCACCCAAAGGTTTTTACGCGGTTATGCCGAGCCCGATCGACGATTCGGTGTGGGGCTCGAATGCGTTTTCCTATCCGGGCTCGATCGTGCGCATGGTGCCTGGCGACAACCCGCCGCTGACGACCTTGTCGGAACTTTATGAGCCGCCGCTGCCCGGATTCGGGGTACGGGGTGCGGACATCGATGGCAACGGCGTCATCTGGGTGTCGCTCGGCAGCGGTCATCTCGGCGAGTTCGATCGCCGAAAGTGCAAGGGACCCTTGAACGGTCCGACCGCGACCGGCCAGCATTGCCCCGAAGGCTGGACCTTTCACGACCTTCCGGGTCCGGCGTTCAAGGAACTGCCGGGCTTCAGCGTCGAATCGAGTTATTACACCTGGGTGGACCAGCACAACACGCTCGGCCTCGGGCTGAATGTGCCCATCGTCACCGGCAATCTGTTCGATGGCGTGCACGCACTCGTCGACGGCAAGTTCGTGACCTTGCGCATTCCGTACCCGATGGGTTTCTACACCAAGGGATTCGAGGGCCGCATCGACGATGCCGATGCCGGTTGGAAAGGCCGTGGAATCTGGGTTCCAAGCGGCGATCGCACGCCGTGGCTGATGGAAGGCGGCAAAGGCACGAAACCGCTGGTGGTGCATTTCCAGGTGCGCCCGGATCCGCTGGCGCACTGATCGTGCCACAGGCAATGCGGGACTTCGCACTCGAGGTGCATTTCTCGAAGTGGGAGTTCAAGGCGCGATACAACCTGACCGGCTCGGACGCGGAAAGCCGGACGATCGCGGATCTGTTGTCGCTTGCATCCGACGAGGATCGGCACGCATTCGAGAACCTGCATCTCGGTTACACCGAAACTTTCGGTTCGCCGGCGTTGCGGCAAGCAATTGCTGAAACATACGAGTCACTGAGTGCGAACGAGATCCTGTGTTTCGCCGGCGCCACCGAAGGCATTTTCACCGCCATGCAGGTGCTGCTGAAAGCTGGCGACCACGCAATCGTGCTGACGCCGAATTACCAGTCGGCCGAAACCGTGCCTTTGTCGATCTGCGACGTCAGCGGTGTGGCACTCGATGCAGGCCAGGGCTGGACGCTCGACGTGGGTCGTTTGCGCGATGCCATTCGGCCGAACACACGACTGGTCTCGATTAATTTTCCGAACAATCCCACCGGCGCAATACCATCGCAGGGCACGATGCATGCGTTGGTCGACCTGTGCCGTGAAAGAGACCTGTGGCTGTTCAGTGACGAGGCCTACCGCGGCGTCGAAACGGATGCGTCGCGGCGTGTACGACAGATCGCCGATAGTTACGAGAAGGGCCTGTCACTCAACGTCATGTCCAAGGCATACGGGTTGCCGGGGCTGCGCATCGGCTGGATCGCCTGCCGCGACCGCGATTTGCTGGTCCGGCTCGAGCGCTTCAAGCATTACCTTTCGATCTGCAACTCCGCGCCATCGGAATTGCTGGCACGAATTGCCCTGAAAGCACGTAGCACGATTATCGAGAGAAACGTGGGTCTGATCCGGCAGAACATTGCCGTTGCAAAGTCATTCTTTGCCCGTTACCCGGATCTGTTCGACTTCGCGCCGCCCGACGGGGGCTGCGTTTGCTTCGTGCGCTACAAGGGTCCCGACGGCGTCGAGGAGTTCACCCGGCGGCTTGTGGAGGAAGCGGGAATCCTGTTGTTGCCGTCCAGTGTCTATCGCTCCGAGATCGGCGACGTGCCGAAAGATTATTTCCGCCTCGGCCTCGGCCGTGCGCTGGTGCCCGAGGCACTGAACGCTTTGGAAGCCTGGCTGTAGGAGTCCGCATTGCGGGCGACGCGGATCTTCGAACTTGGTGCGCAAATCGTCGCCGCATCGCGAGCACTGCTCGCTCCTACACCGCTTCGATTGGCTCCTGTAGGAGCGAGCAGTGCTCGCGACAACCATGACGAATCGACGTGCAGGAGCGCACATCGCGCGCGACACAGCAAGACTGCTAGCTATCCATTACGATAAATGTAGCTGTAAGCGTTGATTGCTGGCACGCCTCCGAGGTGCGCATAAAGGATTTTAGAGCCAGCCGGAAAATAGCCTTTCTTCACCAGGTCGATCATGCCCTGCATCGATTTACCTTCGTAAACGGGATCCGTCATCATGCCTTCGAGTCGCGCGCACAGGCGTATCGCCTCGTTGGTCTCGTTCGAGGGAACGCCGTACAGGGGATACGCATAGTCGCGTATCAGTACCACGTCGTCGCCGACTATCGGCTGGCCGAGGTTCACGAGTTTCGCGGTGTTCTGCGCGATATCGAGCACCTGCGCATGCGTCTGGTCCGGCGTGCCGGAAGCGTCGATACCGATGACATTTCTCGCGCGGCCATCTTTCTTGAAGCCGACCACCATGCCGGCATGCGTCGACCCGGTTACGCTGCAAACCACGATGTAATCGAAGCGCCATCCGAGCTCTTTTTCCTGCTTACGCAGCTCCTCGGCGAAACCGACGAAGCCCAACCCGCCGAATTTGTGCACGGAGGCGCCGGCCGGGATGGGGTAGGGCACGCCACCGCGATCTTTCACGTCTTCGAGTGCGTTTTCCCAGGATTCGCGTATGCCGATGTCGAAACCGGCATCGACCAGCTCGACTTCGGCGCCCATCACGCGCGACATGAGGATGTTGCCGACGCGATCGTATACGGCATCCTGGAACGGCACCCAGCTCTCCTGCACGAGGCGGCACTTCATGCCAATTTTTGCAGCGACTGCGGCAACCTGGCGCGTGTGATTCGATTGCACACCGCCGATGGTAACCAGTGTGTCCGCGCCGGCCGCGATGGCGTCGGGGATGATGTATTCCAGTTTGCGGATCTTGTTGCCGCCGAAAGCGAGGCCCGAATTGCAGTCCTCGCGCTTTGCGTAGATTTCGACCGCTCCGCCAAGATGGGCAGACAATCGCCGCAGTTTCTCGATCGGTGTCGGCCCGAAGGTCAGGGGGTAGCGTTCGAATTTATCCAGCATGGCTGTCACCGGCGATTGGCGCTTCGACAACAGTGTACCGATTTGCGCGGAGGCCCGACATCGCGTCGCCTGCACTGCAGGTTCCTGCAATGCCAATAGAACAATTGCACGCGACATTTCGCGAATCACGCAGGAACTCCAGTAGGAGCCCGCAGTGCGGGCGACATTTGGGGAGATCCGCTTATCTCAACGTGCTGCGGTTTTGATCAACTGCACGGAACCTGACGCCTCTCGGGGAATTGGTGGGCCCGCCTGGACTCGAACCAGGGACCAAGGGATTCACTGTACCCAATCATTTCTGATCGGAGTGGACTATCTCATCACCCTCAACCGTGTTGTTAGGGGCGGGACGCTCGTGCCTGTTATCAAGAACACTGAAGTTCTCAGGTAGTCTCTGCACCTTCCGAAAGTGTACTTCCGGCTTGGCTCAGGGTTGCCATCAGCCTGGCTGTTAAGGTTTCCCTGAATTCATCCCGTTCATTTTGTGTCTTTCGACGCAAACGCACCTTTTTTGATGAGTCCCCTGCTCTAACCAACTGAGCTACAGGCCCACGAATATCTATTGTTGCTTATCCTTCCTCAGCCTGTTTCCAAAGCAGTATGACTGCTCCGGCTGATCTTCACAAATGAGATCGAACGCCTGAAAGACAGCAGGTATTAGTCGTCTACCAGGAAACTGCGCAGCTGGTCCGAACGGGTCGGGTGACGCAGTTTGCGCAAGGCCTTGGCTTCGATCTGCCGTATGCGTTCCCGGGTCACGTCGAACTGCTTGCCGACTTCTTCCAGCGTGTGGTCGGTGTTCATGTCGATGCCAAAGCGCATGCGCAGTACCTTGGCTTCCCGCGGAGTGAGCCCCGCGAGTACGGCATGCGTCGTCTCCTTCAGCCCTTCCGACGTAGCGGAATCGACCGGCGAATGCACGGTCTGGTCCTCGATGAAATCGCCGAGGTG
>JAKEGN010000099.1 GCA_022615525.1 Woeseiaceae bacterium | reverse complement strand
GGAACGTCCGGCATGATCTTCATCAGTGCTTTGCTTCGCCCTTCGTTTTGAATAAGGGGATTCAGAAACTTGCGTTTGTGTATGCCGTCGACGTTCGTCCACTGCGGATCGTCCGCATTGCCGAAGACAATACCGTTGTAGTGCTTGGTCTGAATACAGAGGATTCCACCGGAGGTCAGAACCGCGTGATCTATATGGGTCAGCCCGCCATAGGCGCCGGGCAGAATGAAGTCATCCAGGACCTGGGCACTCGTCTCTGCCAGAATCTTGCGGATCTTTCGCTTGCCAAGACGGGCTGTTACGACCGCGGCGAGGCGGGTCGCCGATGCGCGAAACAGGAGCGTCAGCAGCAATGCGGCAGCTATCGAGATCAGCAATACACCAACGCCGAGGTTGGTGACGCCGGTAATGTCCCCCGGCTGCGCTTCCGCCCCGGCGGCGAACGATGGCCACGCCGTTACGAAGCAGGCCAGTGCACCAGGACTCGGGGTTCGTCGACGCATCATGGGGTCAGGTTAAGCCCGTCAGCTTCCGGCTGCATCGTATTCCGTCACGTTTTCGAAAGCCATCCTGGTGCGGGTTTGCCGACGCAACGTCAATCGGGCTGCAGTCGGGCTTCGGTTCTGCCGTCAGGCACGGCAGGATAGGCAAAATAATAGCCATCGACCACCGCGATCCGTACCCCGACTCCATACGTCTGGTACAGATTGTGTTCGGTCAGGACACGGTCTTTTGTTCCGTCGGCCATTATGCAACCGGCACGCAGCAGCACGATACGCTTGATCTGGGGCGGGATCTCTCCCGGTGAATGGCAGACCAGAACGATGTTCTTGCCAGCCGCCGACAGGCGCCGGATGCGCTCCAGGTAGTCAAACGCTGCGGCGAGATCGAGTCCCGCAGTTGGTTCGTCCAGGATCAGGGTATCGGGATCATGCACCAGCGCCCGCCCAAGCAGGCAGCGCCGTTGCTGTCCCGTCGACATGCTGGCGAGTTGCTTGCGGGACAGTTCGCCGGCACCGAGATTTTCGAGTATGGAGCTGGCGCGTGCCCGTTGTTCCGCCGTAATGCGGCCTGCGACTGCGCCGTGAACACCGATGCTCGATTGAAAACCCGACAATACGACATCGAGGCCGGTAGCGCGGTCATCGTAGCGGACCTGAAGATCGTGTGAAACGATGCCGAGGCGCGACCTGAGGTCCCAGACGTTCCATTGATCCCGTCCGAGTATCCGCACCGAAGACCCTTCGCGCTGCACCGGGTAGATTTCCCGATTGATCAGCTTCAGCAAGGTCGTCTTGCCCGAACCATTCGGCCCGAGTATGGCGACTGGCTCGCGCTGGAAGATGGTGAGGCTGAATCGATCGAAAACGCAAGTATCGCCACGAAAGATGGTGGCATCCCGGATTTCTACGAGCGGCGCTTCCGACACAGGCTGAACCGGCAGGAATCCTGCAAAGGGTCGCAGTATAACGGTGCTTCGGTCATGCCTGCTGCAACTTCCAGGCACCGTTGCGAAACACCATATAGCCAAGAACCGAAAGGGTCGATTCAGCCGTTACGATGGCAATGAACACTCCGTTCGGTCCGAATCCCGCCGTGGTGGCCAGCCAGTATGCCAGCGGGATCTCGATCACCCAGAAGCAGATGAAATTGAGCAACGTAGGCGTTTTCGTATCGCCGGCACCGTTCAATGCCTGGGTCATGATCATGCCGACGGCATACAACGGAAAGCCGAGCCCCAGGATTCTCAGGCAGCTGATGCCGTAGGGCCGCACGGTCTCGTCGCTGGTGAACAGTCCGACGACCTGCGGGGCGAATACGACGAGGGCGAAACCCAGTATCGCCATGAAAGCGGTGTTATAGCGGGCAGCCTGCGTCGCGGTTCGCTCGGCGCGCTCGGGCTTTCCTGCCCCGAGGTTCTGACCTACCAGCGTCGCCGCCGCATTCCCGAGGCCCCATGCGGGCAGGAATGCGAACTCGAGCATCCGGATCGCGATCGTGTAGGCGGCGATCGGTGCGCTGCCATAGATCGCGATGATTCGAATGACCACTATCCAGCTGGAGGTTGCAATGAGGAACTGGCCGATGCCCCCGATGGATATCTGGATCATGCGGCGAACGAGGGCGGCATCAACGGCCAGGTGCCGCAAATGCAGCCGCAGCCGGCCACGGGATGAAAAGAGTTTGTAAAACAGGTATACGACCCCCGTGCCACGACCTATCGTTGTCGCTACCGCCGCGCCGGTTACGCCGAGTTCCGGAAACGGACCGATGCCGAAGATCAGGCAGGGATCGAGTACGATGTTGATTGCGTTGGCGAGTACCAGTGCCCTCAGTGCGATTGACGCATCACCCGCGCCCCGGAATGCCGCGTTCAGCAGGAACAGGTACAGGATGCTGGCCGAGCCACCGAGCAGGACGGCCGTGAAGCCTTTGCCGGTTTCGATCACTGCGGCGTCCGCGCCCATCATGGCCAGCAGGTTTTCCGCATAAACGATCCCCGAGACGCCGATGACCATGGCCACGGCGCCGCCGACCCAGACCGCCTGACCGGCGACGCTTGCGGCGGCATCGGGTTTCTTTGCGCCGATCCGTCGCGAGATCATGGCTGTAACGCCCATGCCGAGGCCGATTGCAATGGCATAGAGGACTGTGATGAGTGCTTCGGTCAGGCCGACCGCTGCGACCGCATTCACGCCGAGGCGGGAGACGAAAGCGATGTCCACGACGGCAAAAATGGCCTCCATCGACATCTCGAGCATCATCGGTATCGCGAGCAGCCCGAGTGCGCGCCCCGTCGATCCCGTTGTAAGATCGGTCGTGGTGTCGCGCAGGGATTCGCGAACGAACGCGCTTGCACGTTGCCAGCCGGATCGATGCTCTTCTGGGCTTCTCATGGTTGATTCTTGATCAGGCTTGTGGCGAATGCCGGGTCCTGTGTCATTCGGCACACGGATCACGTACCGGCGCGCACGGCGATGCTGCAAGTTATCAGTTTGCGAATGTTTCCATCAAGTTGTTTGCGGTGCGATTGACCGAAGCGGAAGGAGTGCACGGTGACAGTTGAACTCGCGATTGCGCTTTTGATCGTGCTGGCCGTGATCGTTTACACCCTGGCGAAAGTGTGGCGTCTTGCGCGCAAGAGTGACGAGCAATGGAAAGCGGTGGACAGGAGCAAGCTGAAGGCCTGGGATGACGATGACCGGGATTGATACCCGCCCGGATCAGCCCCTTTGTTGCACCAGGATTGCCTCGCGTGTTGAACGAGACCCGGAATCGGGGTTGCAATGGGGCGGCGATGTGAACACGTCAGGGGATTTCGATTAAACTAGCGCGCAGCGAAAACAGGGGCAGGTCGATGATCGTGAACCATAGCAGGGCGCTCATCCGGGGTCTGGTCATTGCCAGCATCGCGTCCGTGCTTGTTGCATGCGACAGAGTAGCCCCCGATGCGGAGAAGCAGGAAGCAGACCGGCGTACGGTCGATGCGATGTCGCACGAGCACGCAGGCGACGAGGCCACGCCCAGTCCGGCGGCGTCGGTCGCGCCGCAGCGCACGATCGTCTCCGAGACCTTGCCTTACGCGGAAGTCGATGAACAACTGGTCAGGGGATACTTTGTTTTCCCGGCCGATATGGTAGATCCGCTGCCGGCCATCATCGTGATACACGAGTGGTGGGGACTCAACGACGGCGTTCGCGCCATGGCGGATCGTCTGGCCGCGGAGGGATACATCGTTCTTGCCGTCGATCTTTTCGGTGGAAGTATTGCGGCCGATCCGGCGGAAGCCCGCAACCTGATGCTGGGTGTGGTCGAGAATCCCGACGATGCGAACAGCAACCTTCGCCAGGCATACGAATGGCTCGAGAATACAGCAGGCGCGCCGAGAATCGCATCGCTGGGCTGGTGTTTCGGTGGTGGCTGGTCATTGAATACTGCCCTGCTGTTCCCGGACGAACTCGACGCATCCGTAATCTACTACGGCCAGGTGACGAGCGACGAAACAGCGCTGCAGCCTCTGAATGTGCCTTTGCTGGGACTGTTCGGCGAGGACGACCGCGGCATAACGGTTGAGTCTGTCAATGCGTTTGCGGCGGCGCTGGAAAAACTGGGGAAAAACTACGAAATCGAGATCTACCCGAATGCCCGCCATGCCTTCGCCAACCCCACCGGCAATAACTACAATCCTGCGGTCGCCGAAGCAGCCTGGCAGAGAACGCTCGGTTTCCTGAGGCTGCACCTCGCCATCGAGAGTGATGGCTGAGACCCCGGTTGGCTCATAGCTCGACGGGATTCTGTTGAGCCGCCGACTGCCCGGACTCATCGCCGCTGAGGTCACAGACCAGGACCACGTCCAGTCCGGCGCTCGCGTATTTCATCGAACGATTCTCTTCGCCGGCGCACAGCAGCGATGCCTGGGCAGACAACGCCGCGTGCACTGTAAGGGATGAAGGTGCCGCCGGGTTGGTGTTGCCGGTATCGCTTTCGACTACACAGAAATCCGCAATGACAACCGGCGCTATCTGCGAGGCCGGAATCACAAGTCGAACGTCCTGCAGCGCCCCGTCGTCAATCTGTTTGGCATTGAAAGTCCGGCGGGTGTCGGCGACGGCCACCGACAATGAAACGGGGGAGAGGCTTTCGCGGCAAGCAGCATCGATGCGGAACTGATACTCGAGATCCGGAAGCTGCAACGGCGCACGTTCACGACTGCGGGGCAGTACGTTTGCTGTTGGTGTGTCGGCCGAAAACTTCAGCAACATTTCGGCTGAAGCTGGCATGGTCGAGAGCACGGCCAACGCGCAGGACAAGGCAAAGCACTGTTTTTCCATGGCGATAAGGCTACGGAATAGTTACCAAAAAACAAGCGTTTTTGCCATGCAACGACCCTCTGTTAACATCGTCAGCCCCTGTTCACCGTGCGGCACCGATGAATGCAACTCTGCGTGTGACTTACAAGGTTGCGAGGCGAATCGCGATTGGCGTCACGGGCGGCACTATCCTTTTGCTCGGCGTCATCATGCTGGTCACGCCGGGCCCTGCGCTGATCGTCATTCCGGTCGGGCTGGCGATACTAGGGCTGGAATTTGCCTGGGCCCGATTGTGGCTCAAGAGGATCCGGCGCCGAATCAGTGCCGGCATATCAAATAACCGCGCGCGCGAAGCCGAAAAGTATCGTGGAGGCTGACCGGCGACCGGCAAAAAAGAAGGGAGCCGGAGAAACTAATTCAGAATTCCTTAGCGGGCCGATCCGACACGGAGCGGTCCCCGGCTCCCGAGCAGTGACGGCACTACGGGGGAAGTAATGCCGCCGGCCTTTCGGCCTTCCCGGCCAAGGGCCGGGGTCCAGATCCGGATCGGCGGCCGGGATCCTCGGGGGAGAGGGATCCGGGCGCCGCTTTATCCGGAATGTTTGCCGGAAAACTTACCTTCCGGCAGCTACCGTTATCGAAGTGCGGCCGATAAGCCGGATGTCAAGATCCAGCCTCGTGTCCTCGAGGACCGACGTGACGGCCTCGTTGACCGCCGCCTCATGAGCCGCCCTGGCGCTTTCGCGGCTCTGCTCGTCCGCCGTGGCGGATCGTGCTTCGGATTCAGTTTCGGTCGTGGGTTCGGCAACCTCGTCGGCCAGGCTCCAGGCTCCGGAGAGCGCCAGCCCGAGTGCCAGTAAGGTTGCATTGATCGCCAAGCGTGTTGCTGTGTTCACTGTCCTGTCCTTGCTTCAGTCATTGCTGCGGCACCACTTGCCGCGTAGGTTTGCTTTTTTACTCTATCGCTCTATTGCAGGAGCCGTGCCAACTTCATAAAGTTTTGTTAAACAACAACATATGAGTAAATCCGCTGTAACGAAAAACCGTGATTTACGGATACCCGTGTACTTTCTTACGGAATTCCGTATACAATGCCGGCATGCTGACCGCCGAAGACTACCTATGGCTTTTTCGCCGCTCCCCGGCCATGGCTACCTTGATCGGAGACGACGGGCGTTACCTCGACGTCAACGACGCGTTTCTGAACCGCCTCGGTTACACGAGGGAAGAAATGCTGGGAGGCCGGCCCGCTGATTTCGTTACCGCGGATAGCGCCGCGCGAATCGAAACGGAGTTTCTGCCGACACTCCGGCGCACCGGGAAGCTCGAGAAAAAGCCCATCGATTTCCTTACGCGGGATGGGGATGTCGTCAACTGCCTGACGAACTCGATCGTCGAGTACGACCCCAAGGGAAAATTCGTTCGCACGCTCGCGCTGTATATGGAGGTGTCGGATCAACTTAGGTCTGACTGGAAGTACCGTCAGTTGTACCGGTCAACTCCTGCAATGTTGCATACCGTGGATGCAAATGCCTGCGTCGTGACGGTTACGGACTATTGGCTGCAAAAAATGGGGTACACGAGGGACGAGGTAGTCGGCAGATCCATCCTTGATTTCTTCAGCGAGGCTGACCGCAAGCGTTTTGGCAACGACAAATTGCGACAGATCATCGAGCACGGCGAATTCAACAATGAAGAACGGCAGATGATTACGCGCGGCGGCAAAGTCATCGATGTCGTTCAATCGGCGATCTCCGAGCGGGATGCGAGTGGCAAGGTCTATCGCATGCTGGTTGCATCCAAGGATGTGACGGAGCGTAACCGGGTGGAGCGAGAGTTGCGCCGGACGCTGGCTGAGAATGCCCGACTGCAGGAGGAACTGGAGCGCGAGCGTGACTACCTGCGCGAGGAGGCCAACGTACGGATGAACTTCGGCCGCATTGTCGGCAACAGTCCCGCGCTAAAGCAGATGCTTGCACGGCTGGAGGCTGTTGCGCAGACACCGGCGAGTGTGCTCGTGCTTGGCGAGTCCGGCGTAGGCAAAGAGCTCGTGGCGCACGCGATTCATGCACAAAGTCCCCGCGCTGCCGCGCCCCTGGTAAAGGTCAACTGCGCCTCGATTCCCAAGGAATTGTTCGAGAGCGAGTTCTTCGGACACGTCAAAGGTGCATTCACCGGAGCTCACCGGGATCGTGTCGGCAGGTTTCAGCTGGCCGATGGAGGGACGCTTTTTCTCGACGAAGTCGGCGAGATTCCGCTGGAACTCCAGGGGAAATTGCTTCGCGTGCTGCAGGAGAGTGAGTTCGAACGCGTAGGGGACGACAAGACCAGGTCTGTAGATGTGCGCGTTATCGCCGCAACAAACCGGAATCTGGAGAAACTCATGGTCGACGGGGAGTTTCGCGAGGATCTGTTCTATCGTCTAAGCGTGTTTCCGATCGAGGTTCCACCGCTACGAAAGCGCCGCGAAGACATAATCCCGCTTGCGCAGCATCTCTTGCAGGAGGCCTGTAACGATTTTGGCAGGAAGCCATTGAAGCTCACACGAAGCCAGGGGGAAGAAATCCTGGCATATGACTGGCCTGGAAACATACGCGAGATGAAGAATGTCATCGAGCGCGCGGTGATCCTGTCCAAGGGAGATGTCCTGCGGCTCGACCTGTCATTGCCACGCGCAGTGGAAAACGGTGCGGCTCCATCCCTCCAGGTGGAGAGCGGTGGCGACGTCCTGACAGACAAGCAATTGCAGGCATTGCAAAAGAAGAATCTCGTCGCAGCGTTGAAACGGACAGGCTGGCGTGTGTCCGGAAAAGGCGGCGCCGCCGAATTGCTCGGCGTAAGACCGACCACCTTGGCCGATCGCATGCGAAAGTTCGGCCTGCACAAGCCCCGGGCTGCATAGAGCTGCATCATTGCGATGCTGGTCAAACAGCCCCCATTCAGGTGAAATCGGCTCGAATCTGGACTTCAAGGGTCGCTTGTGAGAATTCCACTCCGGAACCTGGTGCTGATTGCAGGTTTGTATTTGTCGAGCGGCATCTGCGCGGCCGGGCCCGAACTGCCCGCCGGCGTTCGCAGCGTGCTGGCTGTGCGGCAGGTTCCGGATCAATCCCTGAGTATGTATGTCGAGAGCCTGGAGACCGGCGAGCCGGCCCTGGCATGGAATGAAGATCAGCCCAGGAATCCGGCGTCCGTCGCCAAGTTGCTCACCACGCTGGTCGCATTGGATACGCTCGGACCTTCCTATCGCTGGAAGACGGAGGTGTACCTGCGCGGTGCGGTGGAGGACGGCAAACTGGAAGGAGACTTGCAGCTCAAGGGTTACGGCGACCCGTTTCTCGTCACCGAACGTGTCTGGCAGATGCTGCGGCAGATTCGGCAGCGCGGCATAAAGTATATCGAGGGTGACCTGCTGCTGGATGACAGTTATTTCCGCGTTGAGCCCGTCGACCCGGCGGAATTCGACGGCGAACCGCTCAGGGCCTACAACGTGCAGCCGAATGCCCTGCTGACAAACTTCAAGGTGGTGCGTTACGTCTTCGAACCGGATCCGGCCTCGCAGGCCGTGCGGGTGACCCTGGACCCGGCACTCGACAACCTGCAGGTGATCAACAAGCTGTCGCGGGTCAGCGGCCGGTGTTACGGCTACCAGCGTGGCATTACGATCACCCCAAACGAAAGCCACGATCGCTTTGTTCTGAGCGGCCGTTTTCCGGACGGTTGCAAGAGCTATGCGATGGATCGCACTGCTCTGGGGCACAACGAGTTCACTTATGGGCTGTTCAAATCAATCTGGCAGGAATCCGGAGGCAGCATGTCCGGTGGCTGGAGGAACCAGGTCGTGCCGCCGGGCTCGACGCCTGACCTGACTTTCGAATCCCAGCCGCTCTCCGATGTGATCACCATGGTCAACAAACACAGTAACAACGTAATGGCCCGCCAGCTGCTGTATACGCTGGCTGCGGAGACGCTGGGCCCGCCCGGCACCGAGCAGGGCGGCAGGGAAGTGCTCCAGCAGTGGCTCGAAGCACGAGACCTGCATTCGCCGGAACTGAAACTTGACAACGGAGCCGGGTTGTCACGGGAGGCGAGAATGACCGCAAGACAAATCGCGAAGTTGTTGCGGTTTGCGTACTCGAGGCAGTACATGCCGGAGTACATGTCTTCGCTGTCCGTCTCGGGTCTGGATGGGACCCTGGCGCGCAGGTTTCAAACCGGTCCGCTGACAGGACGAGCGCATATCAAGACCGGTTCGCTGGATCATGTAAGTGCGATCGCCGGCTACCTGCAGAGCAAGAGCGGCGACCGCTACATCGTCGTGGCCCTGCAGAACTATCCGGACATTCACCGCGGCACCGGCGAAGAGGTTCAGGAGGCGCTCCTCCGTTGGGTTTACGACAGGTGAGATGACGCGTCTGCATTCGGCGACAGGCCGACAGCCGAAAATAAAACTCCTCCGATCTGCTGTAGTAGACTTCGGCCGGGTGCTGGCAATCCCGGCTGCAGGATGCCGGCAATTTGCAGCTATCTATGATGCAACGGAGTACCGGTCATGCGCGTCGCATTTTCCATATGCATGTTATTTCCGCTCACGGTCTTGGCCGAAACCGCCTACGTAACTGACAACCTCAGGCTGGGATTGCACCAGGCACCGGACACGAGCGACCGCGCGTTTCGCACGCTGGACAGCGGCCAGGAGCTGGAGATCATTTCGCGGGACAGAAACTACGCGCAGGTTCGGCTACCGGACGGAACGCCGGGCCACGTCAAAGTCGCTTATCTCGTTTTCGACAAGCCAGCGAAACTGGTTGTCGACGAGACCCGGCAGGCACTGGAAGCGGCGCAGCAGGAAATCGCCGAATTGAAAAAAGCCTTCGCAGCGCCGTCGGCGACCATCGATTCATTGAAGTCGCAACTCGCGGAAAAGGAAGCTGCGCTCGACGAAAGCCAGGTGCAACTGGAAAAAGCGGTGTCGGAGAATGACAGCTATCGCAGGCGTTACGAACAGGCGCGATTCAGCCTGCCGATCTCCTGGGTTGCCGGTGCGATGGGGGTATGCCTGCTGGCGGGCTTTCTGCTCGCCCTGTGGTGGACCGATCATCGCAGCCGCAAGCGGCATGGCGGCATTCGTATCTACTGATGGGCGACGGGTGAACCGAGGCCGGTCAGGCGGCTACGCACAGACCCGATGAGCAGCCGTTCTTCAATGGCAGTTGCACGTGTCGGAAAATCGAATCGATCTCCTGCTGGCTCTCGGCCTGCGAGATTGACTGCAGTTGCGCATGGTTGATATGTGGCGCGAATAGCTGGATGAAGTCCATCATATAGAGTCGCAAGGTCTGGTTCCGGCGAAAACCGATCCAGGTCGTGCTGCGGGGGAAAAGTCCCGTAGCATCGATGGCGACCAGGTCGCGATTGTCCTCGCTCTCGTGGGCCATGCCGGCGACGATCCCGATGCCCAGGCCCATTCGAACATAGGTCTTGATTACGTCCGCGTCCCGGGCGGTGAACACGATGTCAGGTTTAAGGCCATGGCTGGCAAATGCCCGGTGCAGCGCCGAGTCGCCGCCAAAACTGAAGACGTAACTGACCAATGGGTACTTCGCGAGGTCGGTTACCGAAATCTTTCCGTCCAGTTTGGTGAGCTCGTGATTCTTCGGCACGAGGATCTTCCTGTCCCACTGATAACCGGGAATCATCAAGAGCCCGTTGAACAGATTGCTGTTTCCTGTTGCAATGGCGATGTCGACTTCATTGTCAGCAACCATACAGGCTACCTGCTCGGACGTGCCCTGATGCAGATTGAGACTGACGCGTGGGTAACGCCGGCGAAACTCCTGCACGATCTTCGGCAGGATGTAGCGGGCCTGCGTGTGTGTCGTTCCGATTGACAACGTGCCTTCTTCCTCGCGGAAGTACTCGGTTGCGAAACTGCGAATCTGCTCCACTTCCTGCATGATGACTCGTGCGCGGCTGATGACGCGCAAGCCGGCATCGGTCACTCGATCCAGACTCTTTCCTTTTCTGGTAAACAATTGCAGGCCCAGTTCTTCCTCAAGTAATTTGAGTTGCTTGCTGACACCTGGCTGTGACGTGTACAGCCGCTCCGCGGCGGCGGTTATATTGAGGCCGTTGTCTGCTATCGCGAGCAGATACTTGAGTTGTTGTAGTTTCATCCGGATATTAGCGCCAGCTCAGACCGGCTTGAACCGTAGACAGGCGATTTGGCCAATCGTTGCAGTGCGGCCACTGAAATAGTGCCTTGTACCGCTTCGTCCCTAAATCGCGCTTCCGGTTCCGTTGTAAAAACGAGACTTATAACGACAGGAAATATCTGCTGAAACCAATGATCCCCAGTGCGGCGAATAAGGCGGGCTCTGTTGCGGTAATATTCATGCCCCATTTGCGTCCGCTGCCTGAATGAAGAGACGGAAATGCCCTTTCGGCATTGTTTTCGGCGGGTCCGGGTATTTGATGCTGGCACGGGCACAAATGGTTGCAATTCGCTGATGCCGTAGCAGGAACGCCGCGTATCTCGACGGCTGGCTGCGTTAACGGCACAGTGTCGATATGCCAAAAACGCATAAATAAGGAGGCAATTTTCATGATCTACGACAACATTCTGCAGACCATAGGGCGCACCCCGGTCGTCCGCCTGAATCGTATCGCGCCTGACGACGTCGAGATGTTTGTCAAGCTCGAGGCATTCAACCCCATGGCGTCGGTCAAGGACCGGCTTGCATTCGCCATCATCAACGATGCAGAAAAGCGCGGAACACTGAAACCCGGGCAAACTGTCGTCGAGGCAACATCCGGGAACACCGGCATAGCACTCGCGATGGTTTGCGCGGCCAGGGGATATCCGTTCGTTGCAACCATGGCCGAATCGTTCTCGGTCGAGAGAAGAAAGATCATGCGCGGACTCGGCGCCAAAGTGATCCTGACGCCGGCCGCCGAACGAGGTTCGGGCATGGTACGACGTGCCGAAGAGCTGGCAAAAAAGCATGGATGGTTTCTCGCCCGCCAGTTTGAGAATCCGGCGAATCCCGAATTTCACCGCCAGACCACCGGACCAGAAATCCTTTCCGATTTCGCTGGCAGAAAACTGGACTACTGGGTCACCGGGTACGGCACAGGCGGAACGATGACGGGGGCGGGCGAGGTCATAAAAGCGGCGAGGCCGGACATCACGATCGTTGCAACGGAACCCGCTGGTGCGTCATTGCTTGCCGGCGGTGAGTGGCACCCGCACAAAATCCAGGGCTGGACACCGGACTTCATACCAGCAGTGCTGAATCGGGATATCTATGACCAGCTCGTGCCTGTCACGGATGCGCACGCAATCGAAATCGCCAGGCGCCTGGCGGCGGAAGAGGGAATTTTCTGCGGCATATCTTCCGGTGCAACGCTGGCAGCCGCACTCATCGTAGCCGGGAAAGCAGAGAAAGGCTCCGTGATCCTGGCAATGCTGCCCGATACCGGCGAGCGTTACCTTAGTACACCACTATTCGAGGGCATCAACGAGGGATCGGATGATGCCTGGCTCGCGACTCTTTGAAACCCTGCCCCTGTGCCGCTGGTCGAAAAGGTCCTAATTAGCTGACAACAAAAGAAAAATAGGACGCTGGAGCGGGCTCGCTGAGACCCAAGTCACAGCCAAACCTGGCGCTCCGTGGCATTGTGCATCGAATTCCGCATCAGCTGGCACAGGCTGGCACGGACTCCGGAGCAGTTGTCGATCGTATGGCCGCGGAAGTACACAGCATAAATTCCCCGAAAAACATCGGCGCGGCCAAAGGTCTCTTGCAGTCGCTGGTCCCGCGCGCTCAATGTTTCTGCTTCTACGGCCTTGACCGGGGCTGTGTGTGGAGCAGTGACGGCGTCGACGACCACGAAATCGACACTTACGTAAACGAATTGCCCCTCGAGATCGTCGCGGGCAAAGACCCGGAATCGAACATGCTGCGGCGCACGCTGACCTCCGGACGAACGCTGCTGGTATTGCCGGTTGGCAGTGACGGCGGCGTGGCCTTCGGGCTGCTGGTTGTCGTGTTCTCGAAGAACGCAGGCAAGTCGTCCTGGTTCAATCCAAGCCTTTTGCAAAGCATCCTGCAGCCTGCGGTTTCATTGATCGGAGAGAACCTTCGCATCAGTGAGCAACTGGCGCTCGTGGAAAGCAAGGCGCAGGGCGCAGAGGAGGAGCTACAGCTCGTTTACAAGGTCGATGAGAAAATTCACGGCACGTCCCGGAGCCACGCAGGCCTGGCGCAGCTGATCGGCCAAAGCGGCCGGTTCCTCGGCATTGCGTACAGCGTACTGCTGTTGCCTGGCAAAAGAATTCGTATCAGTGCGACGCATTCGAGCTGGAAAAACGTCAATCGCAAAGCGATGGACCGCTACATCATCGAGGCGCTGTTTCCACAACTGGAAGGCCAGCGCGGCCCCGTCATTTTCGAGATACCGGCGGTTGACGGCTCCGAGAACGTCAGTGACCAGGGATTTCAGGCGATGGTATGTCCTCTGACGGACCGATCCGGAAATCTCGAGGGTGTCGTCGCACAACTCGGCAGAATCGACAAATCACCATTCGACCCGTCGAGCATGCGGTTCATGGCGCACATCGTTCGCAAGGTCGAATACGTGATCGAGCAGTCATTTGATGCCATGACCGGGCTCATGAACCGCTCCGGTTTCGAAGCTCAGTTGCACGAGTCGGCAAAGTCCCTGGCCAACGAAGAAGACTCTCACCAGTTGATCTATTTCGACCTCGATAACCTGCAGCTCGTCAACGATACTTTTGGTCGTACCGCGGGCGACGAGGTCATCGTGCGGTTCTCGCAGATCCTTGAAGATGCGCTGCCGAAGAATGCTGTTGCCACTCGTCTCACCGGTGATGATTTCGCGATTCTGCTGACCCACAGCACGATCGACGATGCCCTGCAGCTCACCACGGTCATTCGCGACGGCGGCGACAAACTGCGCTATCTGCAAGGCGACAAGTCGTTGCAGGTGACGGTCAGCATTGGAATCGCAGGTTTCGATTTGCGTTCCGGCGATGCGGGTAACGCCCTGACGGCCTCGCGCATAGCGTGTGACTCAGCCAAGGATCATGGGCGCGATCGGGTTGAGATCTACGATCAGGACAACCAGAGCATAATCCGGCGATACGACGACATGCACCTGGTCTCGCAGATCCAGCAGACGCTGGATGCGGACGGGTTCGAACTCCAGGCTCAGCAGATTGTTTCGCTGACCGGGAAGGACGACAGGCAGCGTTACGAGATCCTGCTGCGCATGAAGGACAGCAGTGGTAACCGGGTTTCGTCCCAGGCTTTCTTCTCCGCAGCGGAACGCTATCAACTGATGCCGCAGATAGACCGCTGGGTGGTGTCCACGACACTTCGGCGGCTCGCGCCATGCGCAGAGTCGCTCAAGGAAACCGGCGCAATTTTTGCGGTCAACCTTTCTGGCCAATCGCTCGGCGACGACAACATCCTGGAGTTCATTGTCGAAGAGTTGAAGGACAGCGGTGTTCCGGCGGGATCCCTGTGTTTCGAAGTGACGGAGTCGGCGGCAGTTTCCAATCGCGGCAAGGCCCAATCGTTCATTAACGCGCTGCGGGAGCGCGGCTGCAAGTTCTCGTTGGACGACTTCGGCGCCGGACTGAGCTCTTTCGCATACCTCAAGAATTTTCACGTCGACACCTTGAAGATCGACGGCAGCTTTATTCGTGACATCACAGAAAATCGCATTTCCGAATCGATGGTTGCGGCCATTACCCAGGTAGCCAAGGTAATGGGACTGGAAACCGTTGCGGAATACGTGGAAAGCAAGAAGACAAAAGCCCTGGTCACGAAACTGGGCGTGGATTTCGCTCAGGGCCATGCTGTCGGAAAACCCGCCGCACTGGACGAAGTACTGGTCGCAATCGGTGGCGAGACGCAGGCATCGAACGCCTGACGGCGCACGACCGACAGACAACATCGGCATCAGGTCCCGTAAGCGATCAATCACCGCGCTAAAGCAGTAGACTTGCGCGCATGACATCCGTTATTCAGGGAAATCTGCGGCAGGAAGTGTATCGAATGCCGCCGCTGCTGGTTGATCCGGTCATGCGATGGTTCGACAGGTTGCACCATGAGTGCGGCCAGGAATCGCTGCGCAGGCTGACGGAGCACGGCTCATCGATGCTGGTCAGGCTGGTTGCGTGCAGCGAGTTCGCCGGAAGCGCGATAATTCGTGACTGGACCTGGTTCGCCGCCGAACTGGAGTCGGGTCGAATCCTGCAGGTTCCAGGCCGGGAATCACTGACGGCCTCGCTGCGTGACATGCTTGGGCTGGTCCCGGACCCGTCGAGTGTAAAGCGCGCATTACGCGAATTTCGCAACCGGCAGATGCTGGCAATCTTTTGGCGCGATCTCAGTGATGCCTGCGATTTGGCGCAGACGATTGCCTCACTTTCCGATCTTGCGGACGTGCTGATCGAGTGCACGAGCAATCATGTCAGGGCCGGGCTGGTCG
>JAKEGN010000098.1 GCA_022615525.1 Woeseiaceae bacterium | reverse complement strand
GGCCCGATGTTCATCCGATTCGTAACCACCGGCGGTACGATCGACAAGATCTACTTCGACGCCATGAGCCAGTTCGAGGTCGGTGATTCTCAGGTCCGTCACATACTTGCCGATGGCCTCGCCACATTCGACTTCGACGTGATTTCGCTGTTCCAGAAGGACAGCCTGGATATCACCGCCGAAGACCGTGCCGAACTGCGACGCTTCCTGTCGAATGACGATGCAAGCATGTATGTCATCACGCATGGCACCGACACCATGACGGAAACCGCCGCGGCCTTGCAGGGATTGCCTGGCAAGAAAATCGTGCTGACGGGTGCTTTGAGCCCGGCCCGCTTTCGCAGCACCGATGCAGTATTCAACATCGGCATGGCGGTTGCCGCCGTGCAGCTGGTCGAACCCGGCGTTTACATAGCGATGAATGGGCAGGTATTTGCCGGCAACGCCGTCACCAAGGACCGTGCCGGGAACCGTTTCGTAGCCCTGGGCCGAGGGGTGGGCGGCTAGAGTCTGAAATCGATGCCTTGTGCCAGCGGCAGGTCCGATCCCCAGTTGATGGTGTTGGTCTGCCGGCGCATATACGCCTTCCAGGAATCCGATCCCGCCTCGCGCCCGCCGCCTGTATCTTTCTCGCCGCCGAATGCGCCGCCGATTTCGGCGCCCGAAGTGCCGATATTGACATTTGCGATGCCGCAATCGGAACCAGCATGTGACAGGAAATACTCGGCGTGTTGCAGCCTGTCCGTAAATATGGCGGACGACAAACCTTGCGCGACGCCATTTTGCAGCGCGATGGCTTCATCCAGGGAGTCGTACGGGATCAGGTAGAGTAGCGGCCCGAAGGTCTCGGCTTGCACTATGTCGAAGTCGTTCCGCGCAATCGCGATAGCCGGCTCGACAAAAAATCCAGAGCGGTCGATCCGTTTGCCGCCGCACAACAACTCGCCACCCGCCGATTCGACCGCCTTGATGGCAAGCTCGAAGCGGTGCACGGCTGGCTCGTCGATCAACGGTCCCATCAGTGTGCTTTTCTCCAGCGGATCACCGATGCGTACCTGCCCGTAGGCTTTGACCAGTCGCGTCTTCAGTTCCGCCAGGCGCGATTTGTGCACGATGATGCGCCGCGTCGAAGTGCAACGCTGACCCGCTGTGCCGACTGATCCGAACACGATGCCGGGTACGGCGATGTCCAGGTTTGCGAACTCGTCCACGATGATGGCATTGTTGCCGCCGAGTTCCAGCAAACAGCGGCCGAGCCGCGCCGCCACGCGCTCCCCGACCTTGCGACCGACCGGCGTGGAGCCGGTGAAAGACACCAGGTCGATGCGCCGGTCGTCGACGAATTTCTGCGCCAGTCGGTTCTCACCGTCATTGAAGAGAAAGAAAATCTCCGGCAATCCGCTGCCAGCCAGCGCTTCGTTGCAGATTTTTTGCACGGCGACGCCGCACAACGGCGTTTTCGGCGAGGGCTTCCAGATATTGACGTTGCCGCAAATTGCTGCGATGAATGCGTTCCACGACCAGACGGCGACCGGAAAATTGAATGCCGAGATCGTGCCGACCAGGCCGAGCGGATGCCATTGCTCGTACATACGGTGCTTCGGGCGTTCCGAATGCATTGAATTCCCGTAGAGCATGCGTGACTGGCCGACAGCGAAGTCCGCGATGTCGATCATCTCCTGCACTTCGCCGTCGCCTTCGGCCTTGATCTTGCCCATCTCCAGCGTCACCAGGCTGCCCAGCGCGTCCTTGTTGTCGCGCAGCGCGTTACCGACCCGGCGTATGGCATCGCCGCGGACCGGTGCGGGAACCTTGCGCCATTGCAGAAACGCTTCGCGCGCGGCGGACACCATCGCTTCGTATTCCGCATCCGTGGTCGAGCGCACGCTGGCGATGACCTTGCCACTGGCCGGGTTCAGGGACTCGATCAGCGGCGCAGACACCGTCTCCAGAGCTTTTGAGCCGAGCCAGGTGCCCGGATTGACCGCCTGCAAACCGAGTTTCGCGAGTACCGCGTTCATTTCTTTCTCCTCCGTGCAGCGCGCTGGTGCCCGGTCTCGCCGCTCGCCACCAGCTCTGACGAGACGATGTTGCTGCCGCCGTGCTCGTAGTACTGCCCGAAGCGATTGCCGAGTATGTCCTGCAGGCTGAACTGCTCCTGCGCGATGAATCCCTTGCGCTTGCCCGCGCCCGTCAGGATGCAATCAACCACGCTGCAAACGCCCGCGGCAGTCGTAATCTGGATCGCGGACCAAAGGCGCCCGGCGACGACTTCCGGATACACCTTGTTGACGTAGTTCTCTTCGCGAAACTCACCGTCCTGCATGCCCGTTACCGCGGCATAAATGATGACGACGTCCTGCAGTGTCTGCGGTACCGCATTCTCGAGGATGCGCTTGAACGTCGCGCGGTCATCGTTCAGTTTCAACCCGTTCATCAGCAGGCGCATTTGCTCGCAATGGCCCGGATAGCGAATGGTCTTGTAGTTCATCGAGCGAACCTTGCCGCGATAGGTCTCGCCCAGCGATCCGAGTCCGCCGGATGTATTGAAGGCCTCGTAACGCGTGCCGTCGATTTCGATTTCCTCGAGGCCTTCGAGCGGCAGTACATCGACTTCCTTGCCGTTGCGTACGCTCTGGCACATGTTGCCGTATTCATTGATGAGACCGTCGGTCGACCATGTCAGCGAATACTTCAGCACGTTGTTCGGATGCTGCGGCAGCGCCCCGACACGAAGCTTGACCGACCGTACTTCGTCGAAATGCTTCATGAGTTCGTTTGCCGCAATACTGATGAATCCAGGCGCGAGCCCGCACTGCGGTACGAACACGGTGTCCGCGCCTTCGGCGAGCTTGCGCACCGCGGCAGTCACCGCGACATCTTCGGTGAGATCGAAATAGTGCAGCTTCTCGGTACGCGCTACACGCGCAACCTGCGGATTGCAAAAGTAGGGCAGGCCGGAAATCACAGTCGAGGGCTTGTGCTTGCGGACATGAGCCGTCAGCGCTGCTTCGTCTCCGGCATCGAAGGTGAACGCCTTGACGGTAGTGAGGCCGTGTGCACTCACCACCTCGTCGGCAGCACCCTCGACGCTGTCCACCAGCTGCACCCGGTAGTCCCCGCAATCACCGAGCAGGCCGGAAATCAGCGCGCCGATCTTGCCGGCACCAAGGACCAGGATGTCTTGCATGGATACTCCAGTGGGTAGCGTTCGCGGCGTTGCGCCGGCTGCAGCAGGGCAGGGCAACGAAGGCGCGCATTGTGCCAATGTCGTCGCGACCTTTCCAGCTGCTTTTCGCTATGTGGCTGTGCGCCTTGCCTGCCGTATGCGGAGCGCCGCCCGGATTCGGAGTCGCAGGGTCCTGCAGGTGTAAACGCCTGATTGCACGCGAAACTTTTGCCTCGTTCGCGAACCGCATGGCATAGTCCGGCTATCGTTACCCTTTGCGCAAAACTCGATCAACGTGACCCGCACACCATCCGCTAGCGACTGGCATCCCGCCAGCTGGCAACGCCTCGTTGCCGCCCAGCAGCCGAACTATCCCGACCGGGATGCGCTCGACCGCGCCATTGCGGAGCTCAGCCGGCTGCCACCCATAGTGACCTCGTGGGAAGTGGACGCACTGAAAACGCAGTTTGCGCGCGCGCAACGCGGCGAGGCTTTCGTGTTGCAAGGTGGCGATTGTGCGGAGAGTTTCCAGGACTGCACTTCGGAATCCATCGTCGCCAAGCTCAAGATTCTCCTGCAGATGAGCCTGGTCCTGCTGTACGGATTGAAAAAGCCGGTGATCCGGGTCGGGCGCATGGCAGGGCAGTATGCCAAGCCGAGATCGGCGGACCAGGAGTCGCGGGACGGGATGACACTGCCGAGCTTTCGCGGGGACCTCGTCAATCGCAATCCCTTTACCGCCAGTGATCGCGTCCCGGACCCACAGCTCATCCTGCGAGGCTACGAGCGCGCTGCTCTGACCTTGAATTTCGTGCGGTCCCTGGTGGATGGCGGTTTCGCGGACCTGCATCACCCGGAATATTGGGACCTCGATTGGGTGGGCCATTCGAAAATGGCCGACCAGTACCGGGACGTGGTTCGCTCCATTTCGAATTCCCTGGACTTTCTGGAATCCATCACCGGGCGTGCCCTGCACGACACGCAGCGGGCTGACATTTACGCAGCGCATGAAGGCTTGCACCTGTCCTACGAACAGGCGCAGACGAGGTTCCTCGGCCGGCGCAAGCTCTGGTACAACCTGACGACGCACTTCCCGTGGATTGGCATGCGCACCGCGACGCTGGACGGTGCGCATGTCGAGTATTTCCGCGGCATTGCCAACCCTATCGGAATCAAGGTCGGAGCCGGCATGACCGGGGAGTGGCTGCAGGACCTGATCCGCGTGCTGAATCCGGCCAACGAACCTGGCCGGCTCAGCCTGATTCACCGCTTCGGCGCAAGCCAGATCGAGGATCGTCTGCCGGCACTCATACGTGCCGTGCGCGAAACCGGGTCACCGGTACTGTGGATCTGCGATCCCATGCACGGAAACACCGAAAGTACGGCGGACGGCATCAAGACTCGGCGCTTCGACAAGATCGTATCCGAGCTGGAATCAGCGTTCCGTGTGCACCAGGCGATGGGCAGTTACCTTGGCGGCGTGCATTTGGAACTCACCGGCGAAAACGTCACGGAATGCACCGGCGGCGCACGCGGTCTGACGGATGCGGATTTGGCACGCGCCTACAGGTCCGCCGTCGATCCTCGACTCAACTACGAGCAGGCCATGGAAATCGCGATGCGCATCGCAGGCCTGCGTCACAACGGGACCTGAGGCGGCGATTCCAGGTTCCTCCATGCGACCTCGTTTTCCAGCAAACGGCTTTCGCCCGGTCGGAGGTTTCCGACGGACCAGGGCCCGACGCTAAGTCTGATGAGGCGCAACGTCGGCAGTCCTATGGCTGCCGTCATGCGCCGGATCTGCCGGTTGCGTCCTTCATCGATCGAGATCTCCGCCCAGCTCGTCGGAATACGGGCCCGGTAGCGTATTGGCGGTTGCCTGGGCCACAGTACGGGCGGCGCCGGTACCAGGCGTGCATCAATGGCACATGCCGGACCGTCCTTCAACCTAACACCCGACTTCAGGGCGTCGATGTGTTGCGGACCTGCCGTGCCTTCGACCTGCACGACGTAGGTCTTGGCAAGTTTTTTGCTCGGCTCCGTGATCCTTGCCTGGAGGCGACCGTCGTCCGTCAACAACATAAGG
>JAKEGN010000097.1 GCA_022615525.1 Woeseiaceae bacterium | reverse complement strand
CCGCCGTTTTGTGATGCCGGTCCATCACCGTCGGAATCGGCGTGTTCTACTCGCAGGATCAGATCCATGTTGTCCGAGATCGCGAAATCCAGGGCACCTCGATACATCGTGGTCTTGGCCTCACCATAATCGCTGCCATCGAACAGGTTGGTAAACCAGCCGCTATCGTCGTTGTAATACACGGCCAGTTTGCCGCCGATTCGATCCGTCAGGGGTCCCGATACGACTGCCGATGCGTACATGTTTTCGCCGGTTTCGTAAGCGACCTTTGTATTGACGCTTAACTCGTCGCCGGGTCTGGTCGTGCGCAGCAGTACCGCGCCACCGGTTACATTGCGGCCGAACAATACACCTTGTGGGCCCCGCAGGACTTCGACGCCCTCGAGATCGAATATGTCGAACACGACACCGGCATTCATGCCCATGTACATGCCGTCGACAAATACGCCAACCGTAGGGTCGATCGAGGGTATGGAGCTGTTGATACCGAGGCCGCGTATCGAGAAGTTCGCAACGCCGCGCATCGTGCCGATGTCCTCGAGCTGCACGCTCGGCGCCGAATAGCCGATCGCTTTGAGATCGCGTATGTACATGGCGTCGAGCTGCGAGTCGCTGTAGGCCGAAATCGCGACCGGCACGTCCTGGACTTCCATGCCGCCGGCTCGCTTGGTGGCCGTTACGATGATCTCTTCGAGGAATACCTTGCTCGCTTCCTGCGCAATGGCAGTGCCCGTCAAGGCCAGTCCGGTGAAGATTGCCGACAGCGTGATGCCGCGTGTCAGCTGCTTGCGAATTTCCATTGTGTGGTCCCCGCCTTTTGGTTATTTGCATGAACTGCTGGCGCCTCTCCCGGCGCGCCACCCACCTGCATTCGTGCAAAAACAACAGTTCCTTTGGGTGTGGCCACTATGGTACTGAAAGTCTGTGAGTATTGGTACGTGTGCTGAAGCAATGACGGCCCCGCGAGGGCTGCCCGCGGGGCCGGTTGTTGCGCAAAAAAGACAGATTTAGGCCTGCGATTGCTGGCCTAGCCCACGGCGGACTGCGGGCTGCCGGCAAACTGGCTGTTTTCCAGCTCCAGGCGCAACAGCGCCTTTTTCACCGGCAGGCCGCCGCCGAAGCCGATCAGGTCGCCGGAGCTGCCGATGACGCGGTGGCAGGGAATGATGATGGGGATGGGGTTGCGCCCGTTCGCCGCCCCTACCGCCCTCACCGCTTTCGGCCGGCCGACGCGTTCCGCGATGTCGCGGTACGAAACCGTCGTGCCGTAGGGAATCTTCTGCAGCTGCTTCAGCACATCGAGTTGGAACTCGGTGCCGTCCGGTCGCAGTTTCAGGTCGAAGGTCTTGCGCCGCCCTTCGAAATACTCGGTGAGCTGCCGGCTTGCGGCAACGAAAGGCTTCTCGGAGTAGATCCAGTTCGCTTCCGGTTCCCTGCGCATCGAGCCCTCGGGAAAACTCACGAGCGTCAGGGCGTCGTCGTCTCCGGCCAGCAGCAGTTCACCGATCGGTGTATTCAGGTAACAGTAGTACATCGCTTCATCCTCCGGAGTTCGCGTCGGAACCCCACAACAACAATGCGGCATAGGCCCGCCACGGACGCCATTCTTCGGCGCGGGCGAGAAGTCTGGCAGGGGTTACGCGCAGCGGCCGATCGATGGCCTTGATCAGGCCGAGATCGCTGGCGGGGAAGGCATCGGGATTCTTAAGGCAACGCATCGCGACGTATTGCGCCGTCCAGTCGCCGATGCCCTTGATGGATTTGAGCGCCTCGCAGAATTCCTCCGGATCCTGGCTCGCATCGAACGAGAGCTCGCCGCGCGACACCGCACGCGCGAGTACTCGTATGGTGCCGGCCCGCGCCCGAATGATGCCGCAATTCTCGATGCGCGCCCGCTGCAGGCGTTCTGCTTGCGGAAAGACCCGCGACAGCTCACCGTGCTCGACGCCATCGGGCAACGCCAGTTCCTCGCCGTAGCTCGTCGCAATGCGCCCGGCGAGAGTCGTTGCCGCCTTCACCGAAACCTGCTGTCCGAGGATCGCGCGCACCGCGAGTTCGAAGCCGTCCCAGCTGCCCGGGACGCGCACGCCTGGCTGTTTCTGCAGAAGTCCGGCAAGCACGGGATCGCGTTCGAGTACCGCAGAGATATCCGCGATCGGCGCGTCGAGATCGAACATCTCGCGGCAGCGTTGCACGGTCTCGAACAGCGACGTCGTAGCGACCCCATACAATGTCAGCAACAGGTGACCGCTTGCTTCGTTCGCTTGCAGCTCGATAATCGCATGCGACCCGTTTAGCGAGGCCGTGCGCCGGTAACGATCGCCCACTACCGATTCGACGCCCGGCGTTGCCCGCAGCGCAAAAAACTTCAGCAGGCTCTGCCACTCGAACGGGTTGCGGTAGGCCAGGCGCACGCTCAACGTCGCCGCATCGACCGTTAAACCCCGCCGTGAGCTGCCGTTGCGTAACTCGCGTGGCGTGCGGCCATAATTCGCTTTCATGGAGTCGTTGAAACGCCGCACGCTGCCGTAACCGGCCGCCTCCGCGATGCAGCTCATCGGCAACGAGGTTTCGTCGATAAGTCGCTTCGCGAAATGCAGGCGCTGCGTGCTGGCAACGGCCAGCGGCGAGGCACCGAGATGCCTGCCGAACAGGCGGCGCAGGTGCCGGCTGGTGACGCCGAGACGATCCGCGAGTTGCTCGACGTTGCCATCGTCCAGCGCCCCGCTGGAAATGAGCCGCAGGCCCCGGCGTACCGTGGTCGAGGTGCCGCTCCAGGCCGGCGTGCCGGGGGCACACTCCGGCCGGCAGCGCAGGCAGGGCCGGAAGCCTGCCTCACCGGCCGCGGCAGCGCTCGGGAAGTACGCGATATTCTCGCGTTTCGGCGAAACCGCAGGGCAGATCGGGCGGCAATAGATGCCGGTCGTGTTCACGCCGATGAAGAACTGGCCGTCGAAGCGGGGATCCCTCGCCAGTCTTGCGCGTTCGTAGATTTCGCTTTGCAGCATGCTCACCACCGTCCCGGATGAGCAGAAGTATACGCCGCCGGGGGCGGCAAACTAGCCGGAATCGGACCTCAACGATCGGGTCGACCGGGACCGACTATTTGTCGATGCCGCCCATGCACAGGTACTTGATTTCGAGGTAATCGTCGAGGCCGTATTTCGAGCCCTCGCGGCCCTGCCCCGACTCCTTGACGCCGCCGAAGGGCGCCATTTCGTTGGAAATGATTCCCTCGTTGATGCCGACGATGCCGTACTCCAGGCCCTCGCTGACGCGCCAGATGCGGCCGATATCGCGGGAATAGAAATAGCAGGCTAGGCCGAACTCGGTGTCGTTCGCCATCGCGATTGCCTGCTCCTCGGTGCTGAAGCGGAAAAGCGGTGCGACCGGCCCGAAGATCTCTTCGCGGAATACTCGCATGCCGTCGTTCACGTCGGTCAGGATGGTCGGTTGCACGAAGCAGCTGCCGAGCGAGGACCGCTGACCGCCGGCCATGACACTTGCCCCTTTTGCGACCGCGTCCTCGACGAATCCCAGCACGTCGTTTGCGGCCTTTTCATTGATGAGCGGGCCGATGTTCACGCCCTCGTCCATGCCATTGCCGATCTTCAGACCCGCGGTTGCCGTCATCAGCTTCTTCGTGAACTCGTCGTACACCGCGTCCTGCACCAGGATGCGGTTCGCGCACACACAGGTCTGGCCGGCATTGCGGAACTTGCAGATGATCGCGCCCCTGACCGCCTCGTCGAGATCCGCATCGTCGAAAACGATGAAGGGTGCGTTGCCGCCGAGTTCCATCGACGTGCGTTTGACCGTCTCGGCGCAGGCCGCCATCAGCTTCTTGCCGACCGGCGTCGACCCGGTGAAGGTGAGCTTGCGCACGATCGGGTTGGACGTCAGTTCCGCACCGATTTCCTCGGTCTTGCCGGTCACTATATTGATGACGCCGGGCGGTACGCCGGCCTGCTCCGCCAGCACCGCGAACGCGAATGCGGACAAGGGCGTGGCATTGGCCGGCTTGCACACCACCGTGCAACCCGCCGCCAGTGCGGGAGCAATTTTCCGCGCCAGCATCGCGTTCGGGAAGTTCCATGGCGTGATGCAGGCGACGACGCCCACCGGCTGCTTGATGACGACGATTCGCTTGTCGTTCGAGGGCTGCGGTATGGTGTCGCCGTATATGCGTTTGCCCTCTTCGGCAAACCATTCGATGTAACTTGCACCGTAGGCGATTTCACCGCGCGATTCCGCCAGCGGTTTGCCCTGTTCCGTCGTCATGATGCGCGCCAGGTCTTCCTGGTTCTCCATCATCAGGTTGAACCAGCGGCGCATGATCGCGGCCCGATCCTTCGCGCTGCGTTTGCGCCACGCCGGCATGGCGGCATCGGCGGCTTCGATCGCCCGCCGTGTTTCGGCCTTGCCGCAGGAGGCGCATTCGGCAATCAGCGTGCCGTTTGCCGGGTTGTTAACCGGGTAGGTCTGCCGCGTGTCGCTGTCGACCCATGCGCCGTTGATATACGCCTGCGTTTTCAACAACATTTTGTTGGAAATTTGCATGTCTGCCGTGTCCTCGTTGCGAGCGTCAAGAATAGTGAGAATCACCGGCGGCTTCAACGCCAATATTCCGTGTGCAATCAGTTTGCTTCCCGCGCAAACAATAAAGCCCCGGCATGCTGCCGGGGCACGATTGTTTCACCACAAACGAAGTGTATCCGCGAGTTCTTTCAGTTACCGAGCATGCTGCGCAGCATCCAGGCGTTTTTCTCGTGCGACTGCATGCGTTGCGTCAGCAGGTCCGCGGTCGGCTCGTCGTTCGCTTCGTCGGCTGCCGGGAACGCCTGCCGCGCGGTGCGCACGACGGTTTCCTGCCCGGTCACGAGTTCGCGGATCATGTCCGTTGCCGTTTCCTTGCCGGTCGCTTCCTTGATGGAGGTCAGTTTGGCGAACTCGGCATAGGAGCCGGGTGCGCGCACGCCGAGCGAGCGAATTCTCTCGGCAATCTCGTCGACGGCGAGTGCGAGTTCGGTGTACTGCTGCTCGAACATCGTGTGCAGCGAGCTGAACTGCGGCCCGGTGACGTTCCAGTGAAAGTTGTGCGTTTTGAGGTACAGCGTATAGCTGTCGGCCAGGAGCCGCGACAGCCCGTCCGCTATGCCCTGCCGTTGTTCGGTCGTCAGTCCGATGTCCATGTGATTCTCCGTCGATGCGTCGTCTATGCGGCTTATTCTAACGGTTTGACATTAATGAATAAAATTGATTAAGCAGCATGCTATAATCTGTTTTATCGATCATGCGGCAACCCACCCTGAAACAGCTGCGCTACCTCGTCGCTTTGAGCGAGATCGGCCACTTCGGCCGCGCCGCCAAGGCCTCATTCGTGTCCCAGTCCGCCTTCAGCGCCGCAATCCAGGGACTGGAAAGCCTCCTCGGCACGCAACTCGTGGACCGTACCAACCGGCAGGTGACCATAACCGCGACCGGCGCCGAGGTGGTTGCCCAGGCGCGGCTATGCCTGCGGGACGTCGACGTCCTGGTCGAAATTGCCGGACAGCGGCGCAAGCCCTTGTGCGGGGACTTGAGGCTCGGCGTCATCCCGACCATAGCGCCTTTTCTATTGCCGGAATTGCTGCCGCGTTTACGGCGCGACTACCCCGAGCTCCGCCTGTACCTCGCCGAGGACCAGACCACGCGGATTCACGAGAAATTGCTGGATGGCGAACTCGACCTGATCCTGCTTGCGCTGCCCTACGACCTGCGCGGCGTCGAGACGCTGGAACTCTTTCGCGACCGTTTTCGCCTCGCCTGCCGCGAAGGCACGACTCGCGTCGACTCGCAACACTACCGCTACAGCCAGCTCGATGCGGGCAGTGTGCTGCTGCTCGAGGACGGGCACTGCCTGCGCGATCATTCGCTCAGTGCCTGCAAGATTCGCGACACCGAGAAGATCAGCCGATTTGCCGCGAGCAGCCTGCTGACGCTTGTCGAGATGGTCGACGCCGATCTCGGCATTACGTTTCTGCCGGAGATGGCGGAAGGATCGGCTATCCTGAAGAAGACGCGCGTCAGGCTTTATCCCCTGCACGACAGCAGTTACCGCACGATCGGTCTTGCCTGGCGCAAAGGCAGTGCGCGCGGTGACGAGTTTCGATTGCTCGGCGAACTGATAACCCGGTTCAAGCCGAAATAGGCCCTCGAAAATACAGCGGAAAATCCTGTGAATCCCGTCACACAATGTCCGGAGCGAGGCCACCATGCGGACGGATTTGTGACGGCTTAGGTGTTTGCCTGAGACTTTCTGCGTAGATTTTAGCCATCGGGCGAATTGCCGCCCGGGGACGTGTATCACCATGTGGCTGCCGGAACCCCTTTACGAGAGTCTGCCGTACGTCTATGTCGTCTGCGGCGCGTTGCTGTTGGTCGGCGCTGTCTACCTCGGCGTCGGTACCGCCGGAACACCGTACTACTTCCTTATCGGCCTGCTCAGCATAGTCGGCGGCGTCGTCATTTACTTGCGCCGCATGACCGCGCGGCAGAAAAAATCCGAAACGGACCTGTCTGAAACCTAGGGAAGATCTGGTGCCGGCACCAGGAGTCGAAGCAGACGATCAAGACCTTCCTTGAATGTAATGTGCCACTTCCGTCGGTGCCGATTGATCTTTAGTAGTGAATGCAGAAAAGGTGTCGAGGCCGTCCCGGCGAATTCTGCCGAGATTTGACGCAGAACCCATGCGGTACGCAGTCACTTTCTTAGAAAGAACAGCGGCATTCCCTAGAGTGCCTTGCCGGGGTCCTGATGCTTCAAGACACGCATTATCTCCACACCCTTTGCGTCGATACGGTAGTAGATCGAATGCACGCCGCACACGCGACGGTGATAGCCAAGTCGGATATGGTCAACTGATGGATACAGATGCGGCTGCTCTGCCAATACCGAGAATCTCTGTTTAAGTCGGTCACGATATCGGTTCGATTGTGCGACCCCGAAATGTTCATCGCCATATTGCGCGATAGCGATCAAGTCGTCTTTGGCACTTTGAGTGAGCCGATACTCACCCATGCTTCGCCCTGTGACGTTGCCGCGCGTCCTCCCATATCTCGTCGACACTGCGATCACTGAATCCGCTCTTTTCCCCTTCAATCAACGCGGCGCGAATGGCCTCGATTTCGGCGGCGGTTTCCTGATCGCGAAGCTGTCGTTCGCGGATTAACTCGCGAACAACCTCACTTTCATTGCCGTAGTGTCCCGTCTTGATCTGCGCCTTTATCCAGCTATCTTGCTGATCGGTGACCGATATACTTTTTTTGACCATCGCCATGATTCGCACCCTGAAGAAATGGAGTAGATTAGCCTATTAAGTAGTATAATCTACTACACTCTTCCCGCCAAGTCCTGGATGCTCACCCGACTCTGCCGGCCTCAGTTGCCGATCATCCAGCCGATTTTTCGGCCAAATTGACCGAAAAGAATCCACTGGAGCGAAGGAGGATCAGAGCATGTTGAATCTGACCCTGAATTCTTAGAAAAGCTGGTGCCGGCACCAGGAGTCGAACCCGGGACCTACTGATTACAAATCAATTCTACGATCAAGGGATTATGCGCTCTCCAGCTCTGGTTCCTTAGAATTCTGCCGAGATCTGGCCTCGTAGCCATGCGGAATGCAGGTTCCTTCTTAGAAGGAATTTATCTGGCTTGTCTGCGCTTAGATCAGCTCCAGGAGCACTGGCTGTTCGGGCTTCGCGGTTCGGTTGGCAATTGGATGGAAATGGGTGGACAAATGGATGGGCCCGTGCCATTCTCTAAATGGATGGAATTGGAGGTCGAAATGGATAGCGCTATTCGCACAGAAACGATAACGATCACCCCAGCCATTCTCACGATGATTGCTGAAATTGACGAATTCAAAGGCGCTTGG
>JAKEGN010000096.1 GCA_022615525.1 Woeseiaceae bacterium | reverse complement strand
GTTCTTCGCCGCGTCGAGTCGTTCCTGCTCTTCCTGCCGCTTGCGATCGAGTTCTTCCTGTTCCTGCGGGGCCTGTTTCTCCAGAACCTCGCGGTTGATGTAGGTGCGCTTGCGCCGGACCTCGACATTGACCGTGCGCGAGCGCCCTTGCGCGCCGGCAAGGCGGAGTTCCGTCTGTGACTTGCGTTTCAGGGTTATTCGCCGCGGGGCGCCGGAACCTCCGCTGACGTCATCCTGGCCATGACTGCGACGAAGGTGCGTAAGCAGTTCGAGCTTCGCATCCTCGCTGATCGTATCGTCCGACCCCTGAACCTTGATACCAGCCTCGTCGAGCTGCGATATCAGCTTCTCGACCGGTACCTTCAGTACGTCGGCAAATTGTGCGACCGTTACATCAGCCATCGTGCATCTCCTGATAAATCAGCGCTCAAGCCTGCTGTTCAGCATCGAACCAATGGGCTCGGGCTTTCATGATCAGCGCCGCAGCTTCCTGCTGATCCATCTCGTTTATCTGCAGCAGATCGTCCGTGGCCAGTTCCGCAAGGTCCTCTCGCGTAACCACACCTTCGCTGGCCAGCTTGAACGCCAGTCCGCGATCCATGCCCTCCAGGCTGAGCAGGTCCTCGGCCGGTTCTGCTTCGTCGATCTTCTCTTCGCGCACAATGGCTTGTGTCAGCAGCACATCGCGGGCGCGATTTCGCAGTTCATTGACGATGTCTTCGTCGAATTCCTCGATTTCGGCCAGTTCGGACGTCGGCACATACGCAACCTCTTCGATGGTCGAAAATCCTTCCTGCACCAGTATCAACGCGACTTCCTCGTCGACGTCCAACTGCTTGGTGAACAACTCGAGGAGTTCGCGCATTTCCGACTCGCTCTTCTGCTCCGCGTCGGTTTCGGTCATGACATTCAGTTCCCAGCCTGTCAACTCACTGGCCAGGCGGATATTCTGGCCGCCACGGCCTATGGCCTGCGAGAGCTTGTCCTCGTCGACGGCGATATCGATGCTGTGCGCGTCTTCGTCAACGACAATCGACTGCACCTCGGCCGGTGACATGGCGTTGATGACGAACTGCGCCGGGTTCTCGTCCCACAGGATGATGTCCACGCGCTCGCCGGCGAGTTCGTTCGACACCGCCTGCACGCGCGAGCCGCGCATGCCGACACAGGCGCCGACCGGGTCGATACGCGGGTCATTGCTCTTGACTGCGATCTTGGCCCTGAGGCCGGGATCGCGTGCGGCTCCGAGGATCTCGATCAGCCCCTGCCCGACCTCCGGCACCTCGATCTTGAAGAGCTCGATGAGGAACTGGGGCGATGTGCGCGTCATGAACAGCTGCGGACCTCGCGGCTCCGAGCGAACTTCGGTCAACAGAGCTTTCATGCGATCCTGCGGCCGCACCGGCTCGCGCGGCACCATTTGATCGCGCGCGACGAAGCCCTCGGCATTTCCGCCGAGATCGATAAACACACCATTACGATCGACCCGCTTGACCAGGCCGGACAGCAATTCGCCAACCCGGCCCTTGTAGGCCTCGACGACCTGTTCACGCTCGGCTTCGCGCACCTTCTGCACGATTACTTGTTTGGCGGTTTGTGCCGCGATCCGGCCGAACTCGACCGATTCCATCGGCACCTCGACGAATCCGCCGGGCTGTGCGTTCGGGTCGATATCGACCGCGTCGATCATGCGCAATTCCCGGTCGGGAAACTCGAGCTCGGTCGAATCGTCGGCAAACACTTTCCAGCGGCGGAACGTCTCGTAGCTTCCCGAGGTCCGGTCGATGGCTACGCGCACGTCGATATCCTCGCCATGCCGCCGCCGCGTGGCGGAAGCAAGCGCTGCCTCGATCGCTTCGAAGATGATGTGTTTTTCAACGCCCTTCTCGTTCGATACGGCGTCGACCACCATCAGAATCTCTTTGCTCATGTCCTCATAACTCCGCTATGTCCCGTCACAAATTGGGGACCAGTCGTGCTGACTCAATCGTTGCAAGCGGCAAGCGAAACGTCTCGCCGTCGACTTCGACTTCTATGTCCTCCGCGGTCGCTGACTTCAGCGGACCCCGGTAATTGCGCCTGCCGTCCAGCGGGAAACGCAACTTCACCCGGACAACCTGCCCTGTAAATCTCTGAAAATGCTCAAACTTCGTTAACTTCCTGTCCAGGCCCGGCGTCGATACCTCGAGGACGTAGTGCCCTGGCAATGGGTCTTCGACATCCAGCGTCGCACTGACCTGGCGGCTCACTACTTCGCAGTCGGCCAGCCCGACACCCTCCGGCTTGTCGATAAACAAACGCACGACGCCATCACGGCCGCCGACCTTGACCTCAAGGTCCGTCAGCTCGTAACCGAGGCCCTCGACCACCGGTTCCAGCAGTTTTCTGAGCTCGTCACGCAGCATAGAACAGACTTGAAGTTAGTACCTTAACTCTATGTTTCAAAAACAAAAAAAGGGCACGAGGCCCATTCAATTCCTGCCTGTCACCGGGATCGCGCCAAACGAGCAGGCAAGAAAAAAGCCCATCGCTGGGCTTTCGATCCGTCAAAACCGCTCGCGGCGGTCGCCTCAGTCTTCCGCCCTGACACCAGGCTGCGCGGCAGGCGCGCGATTATAAGGCACCCGTACCGCTGGACGCAACGCTATTGTCCACCAGCCGCATCAGGGTTTGGGGCCGGTTTTCGGCTCACACCAACAGGTAGTTCAGCACCGGGTACCGCCCGCTTTGTGCCAGCGTGGCCTGCCGCTCGAGCTCGCTGCATCGGCTGTCCGGCGGTTCCGTCCGCAGCTTGTGCAACAGCCTGCGCAACTGATTTCTTGCGCTTTGTGCCAGCGGAGCCACGGCACATCTTGTAAACGGGTCGTCGCTCGTAGCCATGACGCTGGTCAGTTCGAAGTATTGCCGGTACAGCCTGCCGTATTGCTGCAATAAGCGGTGACTGCTCGGGTCGTACATGAGATCGATCAGGTGGTCCGTCGAAACCTTGCTGGACACCGATAACATGTACTGCCGGTGCGCCGCCAGAATCGCATTGCGGTAATCCATCAGGCTGAAATGGCAGGCAAAAAGGCGCTCGCGCTCGTCACCCCGAATCTCATGGTCCCGGATGTATTCGATGAACGCACGACCGTGCACCAGGGTGGTCGACAGGATTCGGAGCTGGATGATCTGATGCGTGGTCTTGCGGTGCTCAGCTACCGGCAGCAACATCCTGGCGTGGCGCGATTCCCAGATACCGTGAATCTTGCTGTCCGTCAGGATCTGACTCGAAATTCTTGACTCGTGCGATGACTCGGACTGACTTGCGTCAACCAGCGCCTGTTCGGATTCGTCCATCAGCCGCCGGTGTCGACGCGATTGGTACTGCAACATTACCGGTCCCTGTCAGCATCCTGCCGATGTCTTGTAGTTGTTCCCAGAGATGATTCTCTGCGCTGGATATTAGAATACTTTTGACTGTATTGGCGACGGAAACACGTGAAACCAAGTTATAGTCAGTTCACTGCCTATGGACACGAGAGCCGAGGGACCCCGGCGCGTCGTCTGCACTGCTATGGCGCGCGAAGCAATCGCTCAAGTTCCTGACCAAGACGATCACGATCGGCACTGTGTCCAGGCTCGGCAATCAGGTTTCGCAGCCCGTACGGATCGGCAGCCAGGTCGTACATCTCGTCCATATCCTGCAGCTCCGTGTAGCGAATGTACTTCCAATTTTCGGTGCGCAGTGCCTGGTATCCCATGCTGAGAACGCGTGGAAACACGGTATCGGAGAAGTACTCGATCACGAACGAGCTTCGCCACGGCGACGCCGGAGCCGAAAAGAGAGGAAGCAGCGAGCGGCCTTCCATGCTGGCAGGTTGCGGCACTTCGGCCAGTTCGAGGACCGTCGGCGCAAGGTCCAGGCTGAGTATGAGTTGCGTGGGCCTGCTCCCTGCAGGGATGACCTTCGGAAATCTTGCGACCAGCGGGATGCGGGCCGACTCCTCATAGGCCAGCCGCCGCTCCTCACTGAGGCCGTGCTCACCATAGAAGTAGCCGTTGTCACCGGCAAAAAGATGACAGTATCGGCGAGCTGGCCTTGCTCCTCGAGTGCCTCGCGGATATCTCCGACACCGTCGTCGACTGCGGCGAGCGCACGCTGGCGCCCGAGCACCGTCGCATCGTCCGTCACGGTTCCCGGTCCGAGGGGCGGCAGGTCCCCGATCCTGCGCATCAGGGCGGGCTTGTCGAGCGGCGGTGTACCGTAGTTCGGGCGACGAGACACCGTTACCCCTGCCAGCAGTTGCCGGTGCCTGTCCGGTGGTACGAACATCTCGCCGTCTATCGGCACGACGCTGCCATCGTCCAGCTGCCGGATATTCGGGTGGACCGCTTTGTGCGACAGGTAGAGCAGGAATGGATTGCTTCGCGGGCGTTGTACAAACTCCACCGCCCTCGCGTTACGTATGTCGGTGATGTAGCCGCGCACGGTCGCGGTCCTGCCGTTTTCAGAGATCTCTGGATCGAGATACTGGCCCTGCCCCTTGAAGCTCACCCAGGTATCGAACCCGGGCCTTGGAGCGTCGTCGTTGCCCATGTGCCACTTGCCGATGAACGCCGTTTCGTACCCGGCGCGCTGCAGATACATCGGAAACGTCGCGAGGCGATGGCTTGCCGCGGATCGATTTGTGTTGTCGATGATCCCGTGGTTGCGGGCATATTGCCCGGTGAGAAAGCTTGCCCGGGATGGCGAACAAAGCGGGGTTGTAACGAAAGCGTTCTGGAACAGCGCGCCTTCCCGCGCAAGCCGATCGATGTTTGGTGACTGCACGATGTCATTCCCGGCGGCGCCAAGCTCGTCCCAGCGCAGATCGTCGACAAGAATGAAAACGACGTTCGGCGGCTGGGCTGACGCCCCCGCACAGAATAGCAGGGCCAGAACGAACACGAGCGTTGCTATTGAGGAGCGCATCGCGTCGAAGCTTGTCCCTGCGTTGTCAACGCGCTGCCCTGAGTACGAGTATCCCAAGCCAGGATGCAGTGACACATTGTATGGCTTGCACACGTCAGCCCGAAATTCAGCAAGTTCCTTCGCAGCGTCGAGCCCCGGGTAGCGAAAGCAGCCGTTGTCTGGAAATCGGTGTCGGGAACCCATTAGCCGGAGATCGGTGACGGTCACCGATGACCGGTACCTGAACATCCGGTCGGACGTAAGGTATGCTGCGCGGCGAATGGACATTTTCAGCGCCACAATCGTCGTCAGCATCGCGATCTATCTCGCTGTCGGCAACTACGCCGGGCGCGGCGTAAAAAAACTCGATGATTACTATGTCGCGGGCCGGCGAGCGCCCACGTTGCTCATCGTCGGCACGCTGGTCGCGAGCGTCATGAGCTCGACGGTGTTCCTGGGCGAAGCCGGCTTCACCTACGAGGGCCAGATGGGCCCGTTCGTCCTGTTCCCGCAGGCGGCGACTGCCGGTTACATCGTCGGCGCCCTGCTGTTCGGTCGTTACCTGCGTCGCAGCCGCGCGCCAACGGTCGCCGATTACTTTGGGCAGCGCTTCGACAGCCACCGTGTCCAGCTCGCCGCCGGCATTACCGTCATCGTGGCTCTCGGCGGTTATCTCGTCGTCGTGACCCAGGGAGCCGCGATCCTGCTCTCGGACCTCACCGGCCTAAGCTACACCGAGGCGCTCATTGTTGCCTGGCTGAGTTATACCGCGTTCACCATGTACTCCGGCTCGCGCGGCGTGATCCTCACCGATACGCTTATGTTCCTGCTGTTCACTGCCGCGTCGGTCATCGTCGCCGCGTACCTCGTCGACTCGTTCGGCGGGATCGCAGCCACGGTCGAGGCACTTGCCCGCCAGGATGCGAAACCCGGCATCGCGTCCTGGCACGGCATCGTCGGACCCGGCACGGAGTGGCCGACGCCGCTCGACTACCTGATCTGGGCCATCGCGATTGACATCGGCTGGGGCGTCGGCTACGGCGTGAGCCCCTGGCAGGCTGGCCGCAACCTGATGGCGCGTGACGAGCACGTCGTAATCCGCGCCGCGGTCTATACCTGCATCGTTGTGGGCCTCCTTCAGATCGTCATCTATGGTGCCGGCGGCATCGTGAATCTCGCGAAACCTGATATCGAACCGACGGACACGGTGCTGATCTGGGCCTCGACGAATCTCGTGCCGAAGTTTTTCGGCGCGTTGCTCATGGCCGGGATCATGGCAGCGGCGCTGTCGTCCGCGTCCACGTTTCTCTCGCTGGTGGGATTCAGCGCGAGCAACGACCTCGTCGACCACCACGAGAAAAGCGAACGGCAGGCCGTTAATGTCAGTCGCCTGATCATGCTGATTACCGGTGTGGTCGCCCTCGCCATCACCTTCGTGTTCCCGCCGTCGCTGTTCTGGGTAACTTATTTCATCGGCACCGTGTTCGCCTCGTCCTGGGGTCCCGTCGGCTTCATGAGCGTCTGGAGCCGGCGCATCACGAAGGACGGTGCGTTCTGGGGCATCGTCTCCGGCTTCCTTGCCAATGCCGTGCCGTGGTATTTCGATTTCACCGGCGCGATCACGCTGCCGTCTTGGGCCAACCCGATCTTCATCGGCATAACTGTGAGCCTGGTGGTGACGATCGTGGTGTCGCGGATGAACACGGTGACGGCCGTGGAACACGCTTACCGCGAACAGCTCCACCGGGTGCCGGAGGAGGACCGCGACCCGCGTCTCATTCGCCGGACGCTTGCCACGGTGCTGCTGCTCGTCGCATATGGCTGCGTCATGCCGCTCGTTTTGCAGTACTGGTACGTGCGGCCGTACCAGCGGGGCACCGGACAGCTTGACGCGGATGGCTCACTGCAGTTCGGGACCGGGGAAATGATTCTGACTTACACCTGGCCGATGGTGTACATCCCGCTTGGGCTACTGACCTGGTACGTGGTGCGGCGGAGTTACGTGCGCCGTTGAGAATCGCCTTGTGAGTGCGGATTGATCTTCAGTAAGACGGTTGCAATTGCGATGGACCTTTCGTTGGCAATCCTGCTCGCGACAACGAAAATGAAAAAGCCGGCGCTTTGAGGGCCGGCTTTTGTCATTTTGGTAGCGGGGGTAGGATTTGAACCTACGACCTTCGGGTTATGAGCCCGACGAGCTGCCAGACTGCTCCACCCCGCATCCGAGGGGCGGCATCATACTGGCAGGTAACCGGCAATACAAGGATGGGGCAGTCCTGGCGCTGGGGCACGCAGCTTGTCGGTAGTCGCAAGCCAGGAATCCGGCACGAAGTCCGGCCCCGGCGTCGCCCGCAATGCAGGCTCCTGCGGGCGCCAATGGATCCGCTGCAGGTGCGCGGTGCGGGCGACGCGATGACAGAAATAGTGCGAATTTCAAGCTCGGCGTCGCGAGCGCTGCTCGCTCCTGCAGAAGCCGACCGATGCGCCGTTGCAGCGCGCTTTATTCAATGACGCGGATGCAGAGCCCCAGCAGCCAGCCGGGAAGCACACCGAGGACCAGCACAGCGATGCCGTTGAGGCTCAGCACGAGCCGTGTGTCGTATTGTGACTGGAACACCGAGCGGTCTTCCACCGCGTCGAAGTAAATGTACCAGACGACCCTCAGGTAGTAATACGCACCGACCACCGACGCCAGCACCATGAGGACCGCGAGCCCGGGATAGCCTGATTCGAGAACGGCGTTGATCACGCTCAATTTGCCGATGAAGCCGACCCAGGGTGGCACGCCGGCCAGGCCGAACATGAAGAACAGCATCATGAGCGCAAACCAGGGGCTCCTCGCATTGAGTCCCTTGAAATCCCGCAGGCTCTCCGCCTCGAAACCTTGCCGGCTGAGGAGGATCACCATGCCGAAGGACCCGGCGGCCATGACTACGTAGGTCAGGGTATAGAACAAGGCCGACGCATATCCGTCGCTCGACCCGGTAAAGACCGCCAATAATATGAATCCGACGTGCGCGATGGCGGAATAACCGAGCATGCGCTTGATATTGGTTTGCGCGATGGCGACGACGTTGCCGATCACCAGCGACAGCACCGCCACCACCATGACCATGCCCTGCCACACCTCGTGCAGCTCGCCGAGGCCGTCCACGAGGATACGGAACAGCAGTGCCAGTGCCGCAATTTTTGGCGCGGAGGCAATGTAGAGCGTGACCGGCGACCGGGCTCCCTGGTAGACGTCGGGCAGCCACATGTGAAACGGCACGGCGCCAAACTTGAAGG
>JAKEGN010000095.1 GCA_022615525.1 Woeseiaceae bacterium | reverse complement strand
GGTCGCACCCGGGTGCGTAACGAGTACGTCGTGTCGGCACCGGTCGGGGGTCGCCTGTTACGCATAGGCTTCAAACCCGGCGCCGCAGTGCGCGCCGGAGACATCGTTGCCCGAATTCTGCCGGGCGCACCGGCATTCCTCGATTCGCGGGCTTTCGCGGAAGCGCAGGCCGTCGTTCGGGCAGCCGAGGCTGCGGTGTCCGCTGCACGAACCGAACTCGAGCGCGCGGAGGAGCAGGAATCGTTTTCGCGCTCGGAGGCCGAACGTATCGAGAGCCTGCGCAACCGTAACCTGGCGTCGGCCGAAGAGTTCGAGCGCGCCCGTCTCGGGCTGCGCATCGCGGAAAGTGCTGCCGCCTCCGCGCGCGAGAACATCCGCATCCGCGAGGCCGATCTCGAGGCGGCGGTCGTGCGCCTGACCCAGCCCGGTTCCGCCGCTGCCGGCGACGCCACTGTCGAGGTAGTCGCCCCGGTCTCCGGTCGGGTGCTGCGGGTGGCCCGGGAAAGCGAGACCATTATTGCGGCCGGCGCGGAAGTCATGACACTCGGCGACCCGAGCGACCTCGAAGTGGTGATCGAGATGCTTTCCACCGACGCCGTGCAGGTCAAAGAAGGGGCGGACGCGTTCATCGAGAACTGGGGACGCCGCGGCGAGCCCCTACACGGGCGCGTGCGGCTGGTGGAGCCCTACGGTTTTCTCAAGATATCGGCCCTGGGTGTCGAGGAACAACGGGTCAACGTGATCGTCGATTTCACCGGGCCGCCGGCCGACTGGTCCACGCTGGGCCATGGCTATCGCGTCGAGGTCGCGGTCGTAACGTGGACGGCAGACGATGCGATCCAGGTGCCGGTTGCGGCATTGTTCCGCAGCAGCGGTGACTGGGCCGTCTTTCATGTTGTCGGGGAACGCGCGGTCCTCACAGCGGTAGAGATTGGCAGGGACAACGGCCGGAATGCGCAGGTACTGCAAGGCCTCGAGGCCGGTGACACAGTGGTTCTCTACCCGGGAGACCAGGTGCAGGACGGTGTCGGCCTGCGACCGCGAGATGATGCCCGGTGAATGCGGCGGCATCGCCCGCTATTCCACTGTAACCCGACTGCAACAGGATTTTGCGAACCTTCGCCGGCAATGGCTGCGGCCAGTACCTATTTTCATGCTGAAAATTCAGGGACACAATGATACCGGCCCGAGAAGGGCAAAGCGGAGGGTGAAACAATGGCAACTGAACACAGAATGACCGCCGAGCAGCGCCAGCAGATGATTGCCGAAGCAGCCTATTTTCGTGCCGAAGGCCGCGGGTTTACCGATGGCGATCCCTTTCTCGACTGGCTGGATGCGGAGCGCGAGATCGACGCGCTGTTGAACATCCCGAAGGCGGAAAGCTGGGTGAAGCAATTCGAATCCCGGCTCTCGAGGGGAAAAGAACGCCTCGGGACATTGCGACAGGAAATGAGTGGCAAGGGCAAAGCGGCGAAAGCAGAGCTCAGGAAAGATCTCGACAAGCTGGAAAACAAACTGGAATCATTCGAAGTCAAACTGAAGGACTTGCGCGATCGCGGCGAGAAAGTAACACGGCATGCCCGGCAGCAGGCAGAGAAGGCCTGGGATGAAATCTCGGAGCTCGCGCATCGACTCGGCGGCGGTGACAAATAACGGGCCGCAACGTTTGTAATCGTCGGAACGTCGACCGGCAAACCAGCCCGTGTCGGGCGCTTTGACTGTGGTCTAGATCCGTTCGAATGTCACGCCGAGCGATACGGTTCTGCCGGGCTGCGGCAAGCCGAGTTGTGGCAATATGATCTCGTCGCTGGCGTTCTCGATACCGACGTAGGCACGCCAGCGACCCACAGCACCTTGCTGCAGCAGCCTGAACAGACGCATGTTCATCTCCGTTGATGTTGGCAGTTCTACGATCGTGCCGTCCTCTTCCTCATCCAGTGCCGTGCCCATATGGCGGACTTCGAGGTAAAGGTCCCAATTCTCCGAGAACATCCAGTCGACGATGAACGATGCCTGGAATTCGGGCCGCAGCAGGAGTTCCGGACGCGTACCGTCGTCCTCGACCCGCGCTTCGAGCTTCTGCCAGTTGCCGTGCAGCCGCAACTCGAGCCGGTCGTCGATGAACCAGTCGACACCCGCTTCCAAGCCATAACCGTCGGATCCTTGCAGGTTATACCGCTGCCGCAGCCGCACTCCATCGATCGTCACAAAGCGCTGCGACAGGGTATCGTCGATGTGCAAAGTCCATGGCGTGACTCGCAACCGCAACTCCCCTCCACGCGAGTTCCGTTCGAAGGTGACGTCGCCGAGCAGTGCGGTCTCCGGCCGCAGTACAGGATTCACCACAAACTGCCCCAGCGCTACGCCGTATAACTCGCGCAACGACGGAAAACGCGTTCGTTGGCCCAGCGAACCGGTGATCTGCCACGCATCGACAGGATTCCAGCGCAGAGCCATGCTCGCGGCCCAATCGGACAGATCGTCCTGTGGGTCCCGGCCTCCTGTCTCGGGCGTGGTCGCGAGATCGTAGGACAACGCTGTCGAAAGCGTCATTTTCTCGTGTATCGCAGTGTCCGCCTCGGCACCAAGACTGAAAATGTCCTGCCGGTAACTTTGCAGCGGCCCGCGTATGCCAGCCACGTAGTCGGTGTCCACCTGGTCGTGCGTGGTTACCTGTGCATTGCCGATGAGCCGCAAGTCGACCCTGTCCTGCGGTCGCTCCAGCACCAGGCGCAGGCCAAGAGTCTTGTCCTTGTCGTCCTCGCTGCTCTCGAGCACCGTGTAGCTGTCATCGGTGTACTGGTCGATGGTTTGCTCGAAATGCTGGAACCAGACGGTCGATCGCAGCCCCATGCCGGCACCGACGTTTGCGGCTGAGTTGAGGGTGAGTTGATCGAAGCGCCAGCGCGGATAGCGCCAGTACCGCGGTGAGCCGGACTCGGGATCGATATGACCCTGACTGGCGATGCCGCGCTCGGCTGCTACCGAGAACAGGGACAG
>JAKEGN010000009.1 GCA_022615525.1 Woeseiaceae bacterium | reverse complement strand
CACCGTGCCGCCGATGGCCGGCAATTCGGCAATGATCGCTGGCCTATCGATACCTGGCAGCATTTTCAGTACGAATTTGGCAGTCGCCATCAGCGCGCCGGTGTTGCCGGCGCTGACGCAGGCTTGCGCGGTGCCGTCCTTCACCAGGTCTATGGCAATGCGCATCGAGGAATTCTTCTTGCGGCGCAAGGCATCGACGGGAGACTCCGACATGCCAACCACTTCGCTGGCGTGATGGATGGTCAGACGGTCGGTCGCGCCAATGATACGGCTCACCATGCCCGACAGTGTGTTTTCATCGCCGACCAGTACCAGCTTCAGTCCGCCATGTGTCGTGAGTGACACGGATGCAGCGCGTACGACAACCTCGGGACCGAGGTCGCCGCTCATGGCATCGAGGGCTATGACAGAGTTGGATTCCACAGAATCGTCGGGCCCGGCGCAGACGCCGGCCCGAAAACCGGGACAGCTACTCTTCCGTGATCTCTTCGGCTTTTACGATGACCTGTTTGCCGCGGTAAAAACCATCCGGCGTCACGCGGTGCCGCAGGTGAGTCTCGCCCGAAGTCGGATCGACGGACAGCGCGGGAGCACTGAGCTTGTCATGTGCGCGCCGCATGCCGCGGGTCGAAGGTGTCTTTCGACTTTTCTGAACAGCCATTGTTATCTCCATTCAACGATGACATCGGCGTGCCACCATGCTTGTGTCTAATCCTGCATTTGCGACTTGAGGTCGGCAAACGGCCTGATCGTGTTACCGCGTTCTGCCGCCGGCGCAGCGGTCGCTTCCGGTCGGCAAATTGTCTCGTCGTCGTGCCTTGGCGCCAGCGGCAACGCCATGATCAGGATTTCCTCGACGATGTCGGCCGGCCGCAGAAATTCCTCATCCAGTTCCCAGGTCTCATGGCCCGGCTCCTCGCCGGTTGCGTCGCCGGTGTGCACCAGCAAGAGCTTCAGCTCTTCCCGAACCGGGTATACGAACGGCTGCAGGCAGCGGTTGCAAAGTGCCGCGATCCGCGCCGTCACCGTGCCGGTCACGGTAACGAATTCCCGCCGCCCGCCGGCCCAGCCGAAGCGGAGTGTAATCTCTACCGGAAATTGCCGCCATTTGGCGAGCGGTGTCCGTGCCGCCGAAAGCTCTGTCCCGAGAATCGCCGCAAGTCGGGGGAAACTGTCAATATTCTCTTTAGTTTCAATAACTTGCTTTCGGTCCGCCAGCTCCGCCGGCGTGCTGCGAACTGTAAGCGGGCTGGCCATGGCGCGGCGCATGATAAGGGCGAATCAGGGACCTGTCAAAGAACCCGGCTGCCATGGCTTCCGGCCGGTGCGGACATTTTCCCGGAAGGCCGCGCCAAAACTCGCTAGACTTGACAAAAAAGAACCACAAGCTGCTGATATTCTATGCAAAACCCGTCCGCGCCCCGTATCGTGCTGGCGTCCTCGTCGAGCTACCGTCGTGGTTTGCTGGATCGCTTCCTGAACGACTACGAGGCGGTGTCACCCGACGTCGACGAAAGCGCATGGCCGGAATTGCCACCCGAGGAACTGGCACCGCTGCTCGCCAGGAAAAAAGCCGAGGCGGTTTCAAGCAAGTACCGGGACGCACTGGTCATCGGAGCCGACCAGCTTGCGGTTCTGGACGAACTGGTGCTCGGGAAGCCGGGCGACCATCAGCATGCGATCGAGCAACTGCTTGCCGCATCCGGCAAGGCAGTGCGGTTTCTCACCGCCGTTTGTCTCCTGGACCCGGTCACCCGCAAACGCTATGAGCATGTCGATACCACCACGGTGCGCTTCCGCAACTTTGACCGCCGCCTGGCGGAGAATTACCTGCGGCATGACCAGCCGTACGACTGCGCAGGGAGCTTCAAGCTGGAGGGCGCCGGGTTCGTGCTCTTTGAATCGGTCAGCACGGACGACCCGACAGCACTGATCGGCATGCCCATGATCTGGTTGTCCGGCCAGCTGCAGGAACTCGGCTACCTGTTGCCTTAGTCGCCCGGCGCGACCGATCGTGGCCGGCCGGGCGGCCGGTCCGACAGCCTGTTCAGGAACTCATCGAGATCGTCGGCCAGCGGCGCCGTGAAATGCAGCTCGTTGCCGTGTTCGTCGGGAAATGAAATGGACTGCGCGTGCAGGAACAGGCGCTTCAGGCCGAGCTTGCGCAATTCGGCGTTCACCTGCTGGTTACCGTAGCGCTCATCCCCGGCCAAAGGATGGCCGATATGCGCCGCATGCACGCGGATCTGGTGTGTTCGTCCGGTCAGTGGCTGGCACTGCAACAGGCTCAATCGCCCGAACGACCAGGACAAACGCATGCGCGTCTGCGCGGGCTTGCCCTCGCCGCTAACGATCACGTGACGTTCTCCGCCTTGCCGGTGCTGTACCAGCAGCGGCGCATCGATCAGCTGCTCACCGAGCTGCCAGTCGCCGATTGCCAGTGCGAGGTAATTCTTCTCGACCAGGCCGTCGCGAAACAGCGCGTGCAGGTTGCGCAGCGCGCTGCGCCGCTTGGCCAGGACCAGGCAGCCCGAGGTCTCGCGATCCAGCCGGTGTGCGAGCGACAGGTCGCGAAGCTCGGGGCGCGCATTTCTCAGGATCTCGATCGCGCCGAAACTGATGCCGCTGCCGCCGTGCACCGCCATGCCTCCCGGCTTGTTCACCACGAGCATCCGGCGATCCTCGAAAATTACATTGTCCAGCAGGGCGCGGGCGGCGCCGGCGGGTGGAGCATCCCTGTCGATACTCACGCGTGCAGGGGGTACCCGCACCTCGTCGCCTGCTGCAAGTTTGTACTCCGCGCTGACCCGCCCGCCATTTACCCGCACCTCGCCACGGCGCAGGATCCGGTACAGACGGCTCCTGGGCAATCCCGGCAGTTCGCGGCGCAGGAAATTGTCGATGCGCTGGCCTGCCTGCTCCTCGTCGATGCGAATTTTGCGCACCCTGGTCTGACGCAGGGCAGGATCGGCTGCGATACGGCTCTCGTTCAATGGCGGGTCCCGTGGCTGATATTCAAGTCGCGTCAATGGCTTATTTGTCATTGCTGCAGCGGATTGCTGTGCTATATTACCCGCCCGTGTAGGCACGAGCTTGAATTTCCGTCCCGTGCCGTCACGTCGCGAAAGACCGGTCAGCCCGGTCCGACAGCAAAGACGACTGAATTTCCGACACCGCCAATAGCGAGGTCGGCTTCCAAATGGCAGCAAGCCTGGGTTTTCGGCATGCGCCAGAGCGGACTAACCGCAGGGTACACATGATTTATTTCCTGTTGAGCCTGACGATCGGCCTGTTCGGCCTGATTGACGATCGTCGGCCCGGCCAGAAGTCAGCATCCCGCGACACCGGCGCAACGCGCCGGTCTCGGCGATTTGCATCCATTCCCTGCCCCGCCGCTCCGGCTACTCCACGTCCGGCCCGATTGCTGCCCTTCCACAACCTTGAAGCAGGGCAACATGAAAAGAATGTTAATCAATGCAACTCAGCAAGAGGAGTTGCGAATGGCGATGGTCGATGGCCAGCGCCTCTACGATCTCAATATCGAGCTACCGTCTAGCGAACGCAAGAAAGCCAATATCTACAAAGGAAAGATCACGCGCATCGAGCCCAGCCTCGAAGCGGCTTTCGTGAATTACGGTGCCGACCGGCACGGCTTCCTGCCACTGAAGGAAATCTCTCCTGAATATTTCCTGACCGACGTCGATTCGGGCAAACCGAATATCAAGGCCGTCCTCAAGGAAGGCCAGGACATCGTCGTCCAGATCGACAAGGAGGAACGCGGCAACAAGGGCGCGGCATTGACGACCTTTGTCAGTCTCGCCGGCCGGTTCATCGTGCTGAAACCCAACAAGCCCCGTTCCGGCGGTGTGTCGCGCCGCATCGTCGGCGAAGACCGCGACCTCGCCCGCGAGTCGGTGCGGGAAGTGGAAGTGCCGCCCGGCATGAGCATGATCCTGCGCACCGCGGGTATCGACCGAAGTTCCGAGGAACTGGAATGGGACCTGAAGAACCTGCTGGCCATCTGGGAAGCAATCAAAAAGGTGGTGGTCGAGCGACCTTCGCCATTCCTCATTTATCGCGAGAGCAATGCGGTCGTGCGCGCCTTGCGTGACTACCTCACAGCCGAAGTCGGCGAAATCCTCATCGACGACGAGAACGCGTACAAGGAAGCCGCGGAATTCGTCGGACACGTGATGCCGCAGAACTTGCGGAAGCTGAAGCTGTACACGGACGACGTTCCGCTGTTCACGCGCTTCCAGATCGAATCGCAGATCGAATCCGCATTTGCACACTCGGTTACGCTGCCGTCCGGAGGCAGCCTGGTCATCGACCATACCGAGGCGCTGGTGTCGATCGACATCAATTCCGCTCGCGCCACCAAGGGCGGCGATATCGAAGCAACGGCACTGAATACCAACCTCGAAGCGGCCGACGAAATCGGACGCCAGCTGCGCCTGCGCGACCTCGGTGGCCTCGTCGTCATCGATTTCATCGACATGGGGCCGCAGAAAAATCAGCGCGACGTGGAGAACCGGCTTCGCGATGCCGTGAGCCAGGACCGTGCGCGGGTGCAGATCGGCAAGATCTCCCGTTTCGGCCTGCTGGAAATGTCGCGGCAGCGATTGCGGCCTTCGCTCGGCGAATCGAATTACCTGACCTGCCCGCGTTGCTCCGGCGTCGGCAATATCCGCAGCGTCGAGTCCCTTGCACTGGCCATCCTGCGCATCATCGGCGAGGAAACGCGAAAGGAACGCACCGCCAAGGTCATCGCCCAGTTGCCGGTCGAGGTTGCCACCTATCTCCT
>JAKEGN010000094.1 GCA_022615525.1 Woeseiaceae bacterium | reverse complement strand
CGATGACAGGATTGCTTCGCTGCGCTCGCAATGACGGCGCCGGGTTTGATGTTCCGCGTCGCCTGCAGAGCAGTCTCCTGCAGTTTGCAGTTGCTGCGACGATCGTTGCACGTCGCCCGCACGAGGTCTACGAACTACGATCCCCGCGCTTCGGGCTGATGTGGAAATCGAGTACGCGGTCCGCGCCTGCTACGAGACAGGATGTCACATACTCTTCCCTGGCCTCGCCGGAATGCCCCGCATAGACCGTCGTTTCTATCCGGATGCGCACGCGCGTTCGGCGCGTTTGCCGGATGTCGTAGACCCAGTGCCGCACGCGGGTTGCGCTACCGTAGTCGGCACGGTCGTCGATTTGGCTCAGGCAGGCTTGCACGCTTTGTGCGAAATCCTGATCGTCGTGAGGCAACGCCGCAATTGCGGAGCTGCCCGCGGAAACGGCGAACAACGCGACGACTGAACAAATCAGCAAGCGATGAATGTGCGTGTTCATGGTTTTGTTTGACCCTCCTGAAATCGAGCGATGGTTCGCCGCTGCGTCAGCGCCTCGAATCGCTGCTGATACTGCGGATGTGTCGTGCCGAGCCAGCGGTCCCACCACGTGAAGTAAAGCCCGTAGTTGTAGCGGCCATGGGCATGATGCAAATCGTGATGCGTGGTTGTCGTCAGCGCGCGCAGCAGCGGAACCCGCAGCCACCAGTGCGGAAAAAGTTCGATACCGGCATGTCCTATTACGTTCCGCACGATCATGTGCGTGACGAAAATGAGCACCGTCAGCTCGTGCATCGGCAGCAGCAACGCCGCAAAGGGCAGGATGCCGGCTTCGACAATTGCCTCGAGCGGTGCGAAGGCATAAGCGGCCCACGGCGACGGTGTGCGCGAAAGATGGTGCAGGCGGTGAAAGCGCCGGAACAGCCAGCGATGGTGCATTGCCCGATGTGTCCAGTAGAAATAGGCGTCGTGCAAGACGACGATGGTGGAAATCTCGAGCAGCAGGCGGCCGGGCGTCGGCAGGTCGCCGCGGTAAACGTGCAAGATCCCGTAGCGGCTGCCGGCAAACACGCCGAACCCGACCAGTGAGAAAATCAGCACGGTCAGCAGCGAGAAAGTGATTTCGCGGCGCAGGTCCGCTGCCGTTGCGCGCCGTGGCTGGATACGCCGGTGTGCGAGTGTCCTCTGAAAGACTGCGAGGATGAAAGCGAGCACACCTGCCGCGACCAGGTAGCGCGACAGATCGATCGCAAGTATGACGGGCCATGCCGTCGCGAAAACCTGGAGAAACGCGTCGAAACTTGTCACTGTAGTACCTCGAACGGGGAAAAACCGGGGGACAAGGTAACGGCGGGCGGGTGAGGCAATCTCGCCGAAAGCGAGCGAATTGCGCCGATTTCGAAATCGGCGCGATTTATTCGATGCCGGCGCCTTTTTGCCTTATGGCAACCTGGCGGTATTCGGTCGGGGTGACCCCGGTCATTGCCTTGAAGGCCCGATTGAACGGGCCAAGCGATGCGTAGCCGAGATCCAGTGCAATGGTCAGTACCGGCAGTCGGACACGCTCCGGATCGGCCAGCTGCGATTTGGCCTCTGCGATGCGGAAGCTGTTCAAAAAGGCCGAGAAATTGCGGAATCCCAGGTGCCCGTTGATTAGCCGGCGCAGCCGGTGTTCGGGAACGCCCAGCCTTTCTGCGAGAGCGCGGATCGTCAGGCGCGTTTCCCGATAGGCTCCCTCTTTCATCGCACCCATGAGCTTTTGCTCGAGTACGGTCTCGGCGGCGCGGAGCGTGGTGTCGCCGGGTGTTACATCGGACGGCACCGTGCCGGGCGCAGGCGCGAAAAATGCCGGGTCAGGTCGTAGCAATGGAATCGCAAGTCCGAAAGTCAGGCCGGCAATCACCAGCACGTTGCCCAGGCTAAGCCAACCGGGCGGCGGCGCCCTTCCCAGCAGCATCTCGACGACGAGGACAGCGGTCACCTGTGCGGCCACCAGGCTTATAAAGAGCACTCGAAAGCGCCGCCGGGCTTCGACCAGGTCGTCCGGCCTTCCTTTCCCCGTCAGCCACAAGGCATGCGCGACGACGATCAACGCTGTCACGTGATTGACGGTGTTGGCGGTGCTTCGCAGCGACACGGCGACGGAAAAATCAAAGACGAAAACGACCCATGACAGCAATGCAATGGCGCCGAAACCCGCCACGAGCCAGGAGTTTCGCCAGGGTGCCTCGAACACCGCGCGCGCAAACAGCCACAGGCAGTACGGCACGATGATGGCGAGGAGCACCACCAGAGGCAGCAACGCGGGTACGGCAGCGCGCAGAACAGGATCGGAGTTGATCAAGTAACCGGCAATACTCAGCAACAGCAATGCGCCGCTTATACGCGCACTACGGCTGCCGCTGCCGGCAAGGAATATCGCCGCGATCAGGAGCTCCTGGCCAATGACGGCAAGGCGAAGGGCGGTTTCCAGAGTCAGTTCCTGCACCGCGAAAGAGTAAACCGCCCTCGGGTGCGTGGCCAGAAAAGATGATAAGGGACAAGAGAATTTGTTATTGCGCGTACCTCCTCTTGCCTAATCCCGAGAATGTCGAAAAAATCGGTTCGACCCCTTTTAGCGCTTTTAGCGAGGATTTCTTTGTGACGCGAGGCTATAGACGCCGATGGATTCGCTGATCACGGCCGCCGCGCGTGCGCTCGCCGCGGGTGATCCGCTGGGCGCATTGAAACGGGTCGCGCTGCGCGATGACGCGGCGGCGCTGGCACTCCGTGGCATTGCCATGGCACAGCTCGGCGATTTCGATCGGGCGATGGACCTCCTGCGCAAAGCGGCTCGCGCTTTCGGCCCGAAGGAACGCATAGCCCGTGCGCGTTGTGTGGTTGCAGAGGCCGAGATCGCGTTTGCGTCGCGCGATCTTGGCTGGCGCAGGAAAGTGCTGGAGTCGGCACGGGAAACCCTGGAATCGCATGGCGACCGGGTAAACGCCGCACACGCGCGTTATCTCGACATCCGACGCCTGCTCCTGATCGGGCGCCTCGACGAGGCGGAACAAGCGCTGGCCGAACTCGACCCGGCATCCCTTCCGCCCGCACTGAGAACCGTACACGAGCTGCTGCTCGCGGGGATCGCCATGCGGCGCATCAATTCCAAAGCAGCACGCGATGCGCTCACCCGCGCCGGGCGGGCCGCGCGGGAAGCGCGCGTTCCGGCGTTGTCGGCGGAAGTCGAAAGCGCGTTTCGATCTCTCGACACACCCGCTGCGCGCTTGATCGCAAACGGAAGCGAGCGACTCCTGCTGCTCGACGAGGTGCAATCGATACTCGCGTCGGATGCTTTCATCGTCGATGCCTGCCGATTGGTCCTACGTGACAACCTAAATAGCTTATCGCTCGCAAAGCGCCCGGTTTTGTTCACGCTGCTTCGGGCGCTGGCCGAGGCATGGCCCGGCGATGTCACGCGGGATGCACTCGTCGCGCGGGCGTTTCGTGCAAAACGCGCCGACGAATCGCATCGTTCGCGCTTGCGCGTCGAAGTCGGCCGGCTTCGTAAATTGCTGCGAACAATGGCCGAAGTGCCTGCGACGAAGCACGGATTCGCGCTCCTGCCGCGGCGCGCAAGCGACGTCGTCGTACTTGCCCAACCAATGGAAGAGAAACATGGCGCAGTTCTGGCTCTGCTCGCGGACGGCGAGTCGTGGTCGAGCTCCGCGCTCTCGCTCGCCCTCGGAGTGAGCCAGCGCAGTGTACAGCGCGCGCTGGATTCGCTTGCGGCAGCCGGCAAAGTGCAATCTATCGGCCGTGGTCGGGCACGACGCTGGGCTATGCCGCCCTTGCCGGGATTCACGACGATATTGTTACTCCCTG
>JAKEGN010000093.1 GCA_022615525.1 Woeseiaceae bacterium | reverse complement strand
GGAAGCGCGTGAAGCGAAAGAAGCCCGGGAAGCCCGCGAACTTCGGGAGCATGCGGCGGCCGAAGAAAAGGCCCGGCTCGAGCGTGCCGATCAGGATGCGCGTGAGCGTCGCAGCAAAGACAAGGACAAACGCAAGAAGGCGCCGGAAACCCGGTATGGGCGGCAGGAGCTGCACGTTGCCGGCGACAAGAGCGGCAGGCGCAAGCGGAAGACGCCGGTACGACGTCGAGCCGTCGCGCTGACGACCGATAGTCAGCACGGCTTTGAAATGCCGACCACACCGGTCGTGCGCGAGGTGGAGATTCCGGAAAGCATCGCTGTTTCGGAATTGGCACAGCGCATGGCGGTCAAGGGCAACGAGGTTGTGCGGGTCCTCTTCAACATGGGTGCAATGGTGACCATCAACCAGGTCATCGATCAGGACACCGCAATCCTCGTGGTCGAAGAACTTGGCCACATTCCCAAGCCGGTCAGTGGCACCAGCGTCGACGTTGCCCTGCTGGCGGACGAGATTCCGGAGGGTGAAAAATCGCCGCGCGCACCGGTCGTCACCATCATGGGCCATGTCGATCACGGAAAGACATCCTTGCTGGACTATATTCGCCGTACCAAGGTTGCGGCAGGCGAGGCCGGCGGCATTACACAGCACATCGGGGCCTATCACGTCGCGACCGACAAGGGCACGATAACGTTCCTCGATACTCCCGGCCATGCCGCTTTTACCGCGATGCGCGCACGCGGCGCCCAGGCGACCGACATCGTCATTCTCGTGGTTGCCGCCGATGACGGTGTCATGCCGCAGACGGTCGAAGCGATCCAGCATGCGAAAGCTGCCGGCGTGCCGATCGTCGTCGCGATCAACAAGATGGACAAGGAAAACGCCGATCCGGAAAGAGTGCGCAGCGAACTCTCACAGCACGGCATCATTTCCGAAGCCTGGGGCGGTGAGAACCTGTTCGTGCAGGTATCGGCGCATACCGGCCAAGGCGTTGACTCACTACTCGATTCGATCCTGTTGCAGGCCGAGGTAATGTCACTGGAAGCGGTCGCCGATGGCCCGGCACGCGGAATCGTGATCGAGTCCAGCCTCGAGAAAGGTCGGGGTGCCGTGGCCACGCTGCTGGTTCAGTCAGGCATGCTGAAGCAGGGTGACATGATAATCGCCGGCGAGGAATACGGCCGGATCCGCAACATGTTCGACGAAAACCAGAAATCGATTTCTTCGGCCGGACCGTCGACACCGGTGCTGGTGCTCGGACTGTCAAAAACGCCGAACGCGGGCGACGACTTCCAGGTAGTGAAAAACGAGCGCAAGGCCCGCGAAGTTGCCGAGTTCCGGCAGGCCAAGACCCGTGAGTCCAAACTTGCCCAGCAGCAGGCATCAAAGCTCGAAGACATGTTCAGCCAGATGGCAGCAGGGGGCAGCAAGGTTGTTCCCGTACTCATCAAGTCCGACGTGCACGGCAGTGCAGAAGCCTTGCGGGATGCGCTGAACAGACTCTCGACCGACGAGGTCAGCGTCAAAGTCATAGGCGCGGCTGTCGGCGGAATAACCGAGTCCGACGCAACGCTGGCGGCTGCATCCAAGGCCGTCATTATCGGGTTCAACGTTCGTGCCGACGCCGCAGCGCGTGCAGCAATGAAGGAGTCCGGCGTAGACGTGCGTTATTACAGCATCATTTACGAGGCGATCGACGATGTCAAAGCCGCGCTCAGCGGACTCCTCGCGCCCGAGATTCGCGAGACCATCGTCGGACTCGCCGAAGTCAAGGACGTTTTCCAGTCACCCAAGTACGGCAACATCGCCGGCTGCATGGTGATGGAGGGCTACGTCAAGCGGTCCAACCCGATCCGCGTATTGCGGGACCATGTGGTCATATTCGAGGGCGAGCTCGATTCCTTGCGCCGCTTCAAGGATCCGGTCAATGAAGTCCGGGCGGGCACGGAGTGCGGAATCGGGGTCAAGAATTACAACGACGTAAGGGTCGGCGACCAGATCGAGTGTTTCGAGCGCGTTGAGATTGCTCGTTCGATCAGCTAGGCGTTCACAGCAGGACCCGACCGTATGCCGCGAGAGTATCCCCGTCACCAGCGCATTGCCGCCGAGCTCATGCGCAGCCTGAGCGACATTCTGCGGTTTGAGATCAAGGATCCCGGGATTGCCGGCGTGTCGTTGACAAACGTCGATTTGAGCCGAGACCTCAGCGTCGCGCAGGTCTATTTCAGCCTGCTGCAACCCGATGGCGACCCGCAGCCGGCTCTCGACGGCCTGGGCCGTGCTGCCGGATTTCTCAGGAGCAAGCTCGGACAGGCGATGAAGATTCGTCACGTTCCCGAATTGCGCTTCCGCCACGATGACAGCATCGCGCACGCAGACCGGATCAGGCGCCTGATCGACGCGGCCAACCGCCCGAACAGCGAAGGATAAGGATACGTGAGTACGGATACGCGGAGCCGGCCTGTTCCCGCGGCGGTTGACGGCTTGCTGCTGCTCAACAAGCCGGCTGGCCTGACTTCCAACCAGGCGCTGCAGAAGGTCAAGCGTTTGCTCAATGCCCGGAAAGCAGGCCACACGGGGGCCCTGGATCCGGCGGCGACCGGCATGTTGCCGTTGTGCTTTGGCGAGGCGACCAAGGTCTGCGCGTACCTGCTCGATGCTGACAAAACCTATCGGGTCACCGCGAAGTTGGGGGAAGCGACAGATACGGGAGACGCAGATGGCAAGGTCACGGCCACTGCAGCCGTCCCGGCCATGAATCAAGGCGACTGGCAGCAATTGCTGGACACCTTTGCCGGGACGATCATGCAGGTGCCGCCGATGTACTCGGCCCTGAAAAAGGACGGCAAACGACTTTATGAGCTTGCCAGGCAAGGGCAGGTCGTTGAACGCAAGGCCAGGCCGGTCACTATCAAGCGAATCGAGCTGCTGGAGGCCAGCGGGTCCCGGCTGGTGTTCCGCGTCAGTTGTTCCAAGGGCACGTACGTCCGCACGCTGGTCGAAGATATTGCCATAGCGGCAGGAACAGTGGCTCATACGGCAAACCTGCACCGGGAGTCGGTAGGCCGGTTCAGTGCCGCGGACATGCTGGACATGGCGGCAGCCGAGAAAGCCGCGGAGGGTGATGCTTCTGCATTGCGCGATCGCCTGTTGCCAGCGGACCAAGCTCTGGCCGACTGGCCCGAGGCATGCCTCGGCGATGAGGACGCTGCACGGTTCAGCGGCGGCCAACGGGTCCGCCACACCGATGCGGACGGCTCGCCGGGCAGGCTTTTCAGAGTGTACGGGAGTGACCGGGCCTTCCTCGGTGTCGGCGAATCCGGTGCCGATGGCTGGCTGGCGCCAAAAAGAGTATTCCGCTGATGGGCGGCCATCCAGCGGGCCGGAACGTGAAACGCGCTGCTGGCGGGGGCATTCAGCGG
>JAKEGN010000092.1 GCA_022615525.1 Woeseiaceae bacterium | reverse complement strand
TCGCGGATACTGGAAACAAACCGGGCCGGTCAGCGCCTTGCTGACCGGCCCTTTTTATTGCGGCGCCTCTGCGTCCGACCGCCGCCCGATCAGCCTTTTTCGCGCCTTTGCTTGCGGCGTACCCAGAAGTCGGCGTTGGCAATGCCCAGCGCCTCGGGATCGAAAGTATATTCGGTTACGCCTGCTTTCTTTTGCGCCTCATAGTCCCTGAGAGATTTAATCGTCGGCTTCGCCATGTAGAAGATTATCAGGATGCCGATGATATTCAGCCAGGCCATCAGGCCGACGCCGATATCACCGAGACCCCAGGCCAGGCTCGCGGTCCTCAGGGTGCCGTACAGCACCGATGCCATCAGCGCGATTTTCAGCACGACCATCATGCCGGGCAATTTGAGACTGCGCCGGATGTAGGCGACATTGGTCTCTGCAATGTAGTAGTACGCCAGCAATGTCGTGAACGCGAAAAAGAACAGGGCGACGGCGACGAAGGGTTTGCCGAACCCGGTGAACACGCTGTCGACAGCCAGCTGCGTGAATGCAGGGCTGTTGGCATCGACGTTCGCCGGCAGGTTCTGCACGAGGAAGCCGGCGTCACCGCCGTGCACGTTGTAGGCGCCGGTAATAAGGATCATGAAAGCCGTGGCCGAGCAGACAAACAGCGTATCGACATACACCGAGAATGCCTGCACCAGTCCCTGTTGCGCCGGATGAGCAACCTCGGCCGCCGCTGCTGCGTGCGGTCCGGTGCCCTGCCCGGCCTCGTTCGAGTAAACGCCGCGTTTCACGCCCCAGCCGATGGTGGCGCCGAAAGCGGCCATCGGCGTGAATGCATCCTTCAGGATCATGCCGATGATGTCCGGCAGCATGGTGATGTTCATGATGACGATAATGCAGGCCATGAGGACGTAGCCGATGGCCATGAACGGCACGACGACCTGGGTGAAATGCGCAATGCGCCTCACGCCGCCGAATATGATCACGCCGAGCAGCGTTACCACGAACAGCGCCGTTGCGATCTTGGCGAACGTGAAATCGCCGAGCGCCGTCGTGACGACTCCGCCCTCTCCCAAAGCGAGTTCCACGGCATTACCGATGCTGTTGGCCTGCACACCCGGAAGGAGCAGTCCGGTGGCAATGATAGTGGCGACGGCAAATACCCATGCGTACCATTTCTGGCCGAGCGCTTTCTCGAAGTAGTAGGCCGGGCCGCCACGGTACTGGCCCTGGTCCTCTTCCTTGTAGATCTGTCCGAGCGTCGACTCGACATACGCGGTCGATGCACCGAGGAAGGCCACCGTCCACATCCAGAACACGGCCCCGGGACCGCCGAAGCCGATCGCGGCGGCAACCCCTGCAATGTTTCCGGTGCCGACGCGTCCGGACAATGACACGGACAGTGCCTGAAATGCGGAAATTCCCTTGCTGGAGCTCCTGCCGGAGAACAGCAGCCGAAGCATTTCCCTGAAGTGCCGGACCTGCGCGAAGCGCGTCATGATCGAAAAAAACAACCCGGCGCCAAGGCACAAATAAATGAGCGCCGAGCTCCAGATGATCGAGTTCAGGCCGTTCACTAAAGCTTGCATGCTGGATCCTTCGGCGATTCCCTGTTGCTGCATGATTTACCGCGGGATGTCGCAGTGTACATGAAAAAAGATGAGTCCCGGCTCACGCGGGGAACGCACCCATTTGCTGGATGACGCGAGATGCCAGCACGGCGCCGCGATGCAGGCACGATGCCACATCGTCACCGCGCATATGGCTTGCGAGAAACGCTGCTGCAAACGCATCGCCGGCACCGGTGGTGTCGACTGTATGCTCAACCGGAATTGCTTCCTGTGCAAACGTCCGGTTACCGGCAAACGCCATACTGCCGCCGGCTCCCAGCGTCACGACGAACAATTTCTGCCAGCGCTGCGCGAGAGCTGCCAGCGTCGCGACCGGTTTCTGGTCGCCGGAGGACAAACCGAAGAAGGCGATGTCAATGCGGTCGAGGTAAGACTCGAGATGGTCGAAATCAGGGTGCTGGGCGAAATCGGCAAAGTCGACAGCAACCTTGCCTGAAACTGTAGCCGACATCAGGGAATCAAACATTTCGCGGATCTGGCTGAAAACCGGTGTCACCAGCAGGTCCGCGGACTGAACGAGCCTCGCGGCATACTCATCGATACGATAGTAAGCGAGCACACCTTCATCGTAACGGAGGAAGTTTTTCTCGCCGCCCGGTTCGATGCGTATGTACTGAACCGGCGTCTGGCCGTGCAACTCGGCTATGTGACAGTGAATCCGCGTGTTCTTGAAGCCACGCCGAACGAGGCCCGCGGAGAGCGGCTCGTCGCCAATCGCGGAAATCACGTGAATCTCGTCCTGCTCGCCAAATTCACGGGCCGCGTGTCGTGCGAAGTTGGCAGTGATCCCGCCGGCGAGCTGGCGGCCGGAAGGCAGGTAATGATCGACACCGCAATCACCGACACAGACGATTTTCATGACGCACGCAACTTTCGAACTTCCGACATCAACGCCGCCGTAGCATGGGCATCGACCTTGCCGTTCCGCATCAGTGCCGTGCCGACGATCGCACCGTCACAGGCATCGAGCAACTTCCGCGCATTTGCGGCGGTCAGTCCGCTGCCGATGAGTACCGGTATGTGATTGCCGCTGGCGGCGACGCCGGTGGCCGCCTCCTGCAGGTGATCCAGCCGTGGTGCATCGCCGGTAGCCGAGCCGGTTACGACGACGGCGTCGGCTCCGCACAGGGACGCGAGCCTGGCGGACTCGGCCAGGGGCCGGGGCTCCAGCATGCTGGCGTATTTGACCTGGATGTCTGCCAGGATCAGGACACCCGCTGCGATCCGGTTCCGGTGCCTGATGAGGCCTTCGGGATCGATGTGAAACTCGCCGTAGCCCGGCCGCGACATGCGGTCCACAAAATAGTCGCTGCGAATGAAGCGAGCCCCGGATGCTGCAGCAACCTGCAGCGACGCGCGCGGGTCGTTCAGCAGTATCTCGCAGCCGGCAACGATGTTTCGGCGTGCCGAAACAACACTGCGTGTGATTTCCGTCATGGCCGCAATCGCCTCAGGGCTGGCCGTTACCTGGTGTGGCCGATCGTATTCATTTTCCACCAGCACGCCATCGACCGCCTCGCCCGCAAGTACGTCGAGATCGGCGAGCGCATGCGCAACCAGTGCCGGTATGCCCGGATGCCCGTCGAAACCGGGCAGCGGCGGCAGGTGCACGACGCCGATGATTGCCTTCGGCGATGGAAAAATATCGACGAACCGGATCATGCGCCAGGGCGGCCGCGCAAAGCCAGGTACACCGGGACTCCGGCCAGGGTCAGCACGATGCCGATGAGGCTGTCCAGCGGGTTGTAATAAAGCGCGGCGATAAGGAACAGCGCCATGACGGCGATGAAAATGCAGGGCACCACCGGGTAGCCGGGCAGGCGAAAGGAATCCGCGGTGGAGTAGCGGGCACGCAGGCGAAAGATCGATGCGACCATCAGCATGTTCATGAACTGGAACGGCACGACGAAGAACGTAACGATCCTGGAAAAGGAACCGAAGAACAGCAGGGCGAAGATTGCCATGGCAGCGCCAAAGAGTATTGCTCCGGCGGGCACGGCGGTTTTCGGCGTGAGCCAGGACAACGCCCGAAAGAATGGCGATGCAATCGTGCCGATTGCACGGTCCCGATACTCGGAAGCTGCCGCGAAAAACAGGCGCGGCAAGGTCATTACCAGGCCGCCGAGCGCGCCGAAGATGGAGACCCAGATCAGTACATTCAGTGCTATGCCACCGGCGCTGCCGAAAGCGGCTTCGGCCACGCGGCTGGCAACCAGTGCCGGCTCTGCCTGCATCTCCTGCAAAGGCAGTACCCTTAGAAACGCGTAGTTCACGAGCAGGTAGATCAGGGTGATGCAGATCACGCCGACACCCATGGCAATGGGAAAGTTCCGGTTCGGATTCTGCACCTCGCCGGCCACATTGGAGGCGTCGATCCAGCCATCGTATGTGAACAGCACGATGGCGATGCCGAGCCCGACGAAACGTACGAAACCGGCGATTCCCTGTCCGTCGCCGTCTTGCGCGACTGATTCCGTGGTGGCGGGCGCCGCAAGCAGGATTCCGCCGCCAACCAGCGCCAGCAGGCCGACGATCTTTGCAGCGGTCAGTACGATCTGCGTACGCCCTCCCCATTCGGCACCACGCAGGTTGATCACGGCAAAGAACAGGATCGCGGTGCTTGCCCACGCAATCTGTGCGTTTCCGGATTGACTGCCGAGCGCGTTGTTGACGAGCTCGCCAAAGAGAATGGCAACCCCGGCGATGGCGCCGGGCCCGCTGACCAGCACCATCATCCACGCCTGCATGAATCCCGCGAAGGGGCCATAAGCTTCGGCCAACGCGTGGTAGCTGACACCGGCACGCGGCAGCAATGACGATATTTCAGCGAGTGTGATCGCCCCGCAAAAGGTGATGAATCCGCACAGTGCCCAGAAAAAGTAGACTTGCCACTCCGTGGTCGCCACTGCCGCAAGCTCTCCCGGAGTGAAAAATATTCCGGACCCGATCATGTCTCCCATGACCACAGCCAGCACGGCGGGCAGGCCGAGTTTGCGTTTGAGCGTCATCTTTGCTCAGAGCTGCAGAGCGGCGACGCC
>JAKEGN010000091.1 GCA_022615525.1 Woeseiaceae bacterium | reverse complement strand
AGTTTCGGCTCTGGGCAAGCGTTTATTCTACATCAGATCAAGATTGGCATAACCAAGCACCAGCCACTTTGTGCCCGCTGTTTCGAAGTTGACCTCGACTCGCGCATGCGCGCCCTGGCCTTCACAATTGAGAATGACGCCATCGCCGAACTTGCCGTGACGGACGCGCTGTCCCAGCCGGATGCCGAGCTCGGCTCCCGGGCTGATACTGCCGGAGGCCCGGCCGCGAGGCCGGTTTACCGTATGCACCGGGCGGCTCACATGGACCCGCGGTCGAACTTCTTCAACGAGCTCGTCCGGAATTTCCGCGATGAATCGTGATGGCTGTGAAAAGCTGTCCATGCCATGCAGCCGTCGTTGTTCGGCATGCGTTACATAAAGGGTTCTCTTCGCGCGCGTTATGCCGACGTAACAAAGGCGACGCTCTTCCTCCAGCCCGCTCGGGTCGGCGATCGAGCGCTGGTGAGGGAACAATCCATCCTCCATGCCGCAAAGGAATACCAGCGGGAACTCCAGGCCTTTTGCCGAATGCATGGTCATGAGTTGCACGCAGTCCTCCCAGGCATCCGCCTGTCCTTCGCCGGCTTCGAGCGCTGCGTGTGACAGGAAAGCATCGAGCACCGACATCTCCTCGGCCGGGTCGGCATTGAATCCCCGCGCCGCGCTGACCAGTTCCTCCAGGTTCTCGATTTTCGTTTCCCCGCGTTCGCCCTTTTCCTTCCTGAAAAATTCGATCAGTCCGCTGGCCTGAATGGCATGGTCGACCTGGTAATGCAATTCGAGGTGCTGTGTCTCCCGAGCCATGCGCTCGATCAGTGTCATGAACGCAAGGATGGACGATGCGCCTCTGCCGCCGAGCTCGTCGCTCGCTATTGCGCCTGCGGCGCGCCACATGGAACAGCTGTTGGCCCGCGCATAGGCACGGATGGATTCGACGGAGCGGGCGCCGATACCGCGGGTCGGCCGGTTTATGACGCGTTCGAACGAGCTGTCGTCGTCACGGTTTGCTATCAGCCTGAGGTAGGCCAGGGCGTCCTTGATCTCGGCCCGTTCGAAGAACCTCAGGCCGCCGTAAACGCGGTACGGGAGTCCGGCATTGATGAGCGCCTCTTCGAGCACCCGGGACTGAGCATTCGACCGGTACAGGACGGCCGCGTCTGCTCTCGGGTTGCCCTGCTCGCTCCAGTCCTTGAGCCGCCCAACGACGAAGTCGGCCTCGTCGCGTTCGTTATACGCAGAGTAGACACGGACGGGTTCGCCGTGGGCACCATCGGTCCACAGATTCTTGCCCATGCGCGAGTTGTTGTGGGCAATAACCGCATTGGCCGCGTTGAGAATGGTAGCCGTCGACCGGTAATTCTGTTCGAGCTTGACGACGGTCGCCTGCGGAAAGTCTTTCTGAAATCGATAAATGTGCTCGACCCGAGCTCCGCGCCAGCGGTATATCGACTGGTCATCGTCACCGACAGCAAACGGAATTCCGTCGCGACCGGCGAGCAGTCGCAGCCACGCGTACTGGATTGCATTCGTGTCCTGGAACTCGTCGACCAGGAGGTGCCGGAACCGTGCCTGGTAATGCGCCAGCAGCGCGGGATCATCGCGCCATAATTCGTGTGCGCGCAACAGCAGTTCGGCGAAGTCGACCAGGCCGCCGCGTTCGCACATTTCCTGGTAGCCCTTGTAAAGGGCAATGAGCTGGCGTCGCTGCGGGTCATTGTCGTCATCGATGTGCTGCGGACGCAGACCCTCGTCTTTCTGCGCATTGATGAAGTACTGGATCTCGCGCGGCACCCACCGGGATTCGTCGAGTTCCAGGTTCTTCAGCAGTCGCTTGATAAGCCTTTGCTGGTCGTCCGAGTCGATGATCTGGAAATTCTGCGGCAGTCCCGCTTCCCGCCAGTGCCTCCTCAGCAGCCGATGCGCGAGGCCGTGAAAAGTGCCGATCCAGAGGTGGTTGACCGGCATGCCAAGCAGCGATTCGATGCGGCCGCGCATTTCCGCGGCCGCCTTGTTGGTAAAAGTCACAGCAAGCAGTCTTTGCGGCGACACGCCCTCGACGTCGATGAGCCAGGCAGCCCGGTGCGTCAGTACCCGGGTCTTGCCGCTGCCGGCGCCGGCAATCACGAGCAGCGGAGCGAGCGGCGCGGTCACGGCGCTACGCTGTGCGTCGTTCAGGCCCTCGAGTATACGAGTCACGTCCATGGGGGGCGCAGTCTACCAGAGATGGACACAGCCCAGCCCGCGTCAAAACACTGCGATTTCCCGGATTGCCGGGGCGATGCACTGCGCATGCGCGGTACACCACGCGCGCTGTTCAGAATCGAAACACGATTCCGGCGAGAGTCTCGATCTGCGACATCATCGTGCCGTCGACGCGAACCGCACATACGTTCTGGTTCGGCCCGGTCTGGCAGAAAATGTCCGTATCGGAGTTGATGAAAGTACCGTAGGCGCGTGCTTCCAGCCGCAGGCCGATTCGTTCATTCGGCCTGATCTGCAAGCCGACGCCGAAGGTTCCCGACCAGAACGTATCGCTGTCGCTCACGCCGCCGGCGCGCGTGCTGATATGCGTCCCGCCGACGGTCAACGCCAGGTAGGGACGCACTTTGTCGCCGTCCCATTGGTAAGTGCCACCGCCCTGGAAGAAATCCATGTCGACGTCCAGCATGGAGTTTCCGGCTGCCGGGTCGCTGAACTCCGCGTCCGTCTGCTGCCTGGAATAGAGGATCTCCCATTGCGTGTTGGCGGTTTGCCGGAAATTGACGATGAAACCGTAACTCGGTGAGTCCTCGACGTCGTAGCTGGTGTCGGCTTCTTCGACGTCGAAGCTGCCGCCCATGCGATAGGCGCCGAAGGGCGTCAGCTCGACGTTCAATGAGTCGTCCGCCGCGTTTGCATTGCTTGCAAACGCACCCAGTACGGCAGCAACTGCCGCAATCCGAAGTTTCATCTGATTACTGCTCCCAGCGAAGGTTGAGTTCGAACTGGCTGCGATTATAAGCGAGTCGTGCGTCGTTTGATGTAACGTCGTTATACAGGTAGGCACCAACGAGACTGAAGTTCTGGTTCAGCCGCAGTGTTGCGGAAACCGTGCCGATGGACCGTTCCATGGTCTTGCGGCCGGCAGCGGGATTGTGGAAGGCGAAGGCGTTGGCGTAGTCATACACTTCGTAGATGGCAGCCGCGTCGAGGTCGAAGCGCCAGCTCAGGTCCAGGTGGAAGTCGGCGCCGAAACTGTTCCGTATGTAGTCGTTATAACCGACGTGGCGGTCACGTCGATCAGTCCGTATGTAGTTCAGCCCGAACCAGAAGCCGCGGGTTACACGCTGCCTGGCGCTCACCCCCAGGTCGAGGTAGTCGTACCTGACAGGCTCATTGCCTATGGGTTGCGTACCGTCCAGCTCGTACGATGGCCGGGTGCCGAAGTGCCTCTGGTAGGTGTCGGCCGTTACCCGCAACAGCGACGTTCGGGTGAACCGGTACTGCGCATTCAGACCAAGCGACACGTACTGGTGATCGTATTCCGGGACCGTTTCGGTGTTCTCGTAATTCCAGAGCTGGCCCTTTCCCCGGCCGCCGAACGAGAAGCGCTCGAAGGATTGACGAAACCAGATCTCCGGGCCATACCGCATGTAATTCATCCGGGCGCCGATATCGGCATCGTCGACGACTACGATGCCGCCGTTATCCCGGTCGTAATAGGTTCCATCGCGCTGCGCGATCGTGAAAGCGCTGTAGATAACACGCTCGGTTTCTTCGGCCAGTTTGCGGTACTCGCTGCCGAAACTGAGTTCATGTACGTGCTCGTCGGCGTTCTTCAGGAGTTCGTCCTGGTACAGCCGCCCCACGTAACGGTAGGCACCGAAGAACGACTCGTTTTCGAAGCTGTTCACCGTGTACTGCGCGGCAAGCCGCAGCGGTACGTAGGTCCCGGACTGGACCACCGGGGTTACTACGGGCAGGTTCGGATCGGAGAGATCCACGTAACTGTCGGCAGGCGTGCGATAGGCATTGTCGTCGCTGCCGAAGCCGGCCGCGAAGTTGAACGTGAAAGCACCGAGCGGTTTCGGCTCCGGTCGAGCCGCTTCGGCGCGCTGCATGACCGGACGCTGCTCCTCGGCCTGCTGCCGCTGGATGCGGGCAATAGCAGTCACGGCCAGTGCACTGATCTCAGGGAAGCGCGCCTGGTCCCTGGCGAGTCGAAACCAGGCCAGTGCCTGCTCGTCGTCGCCCATGGCCAACGCGTTCAGGCCGAGGTTGTAATGCGCGTGGATCTCGAGCGTCGGCGATCGCGAAGCGTTGACCAGTGCCTCGCGCGCCCGCAGGTGCTGCCCGGCCTTGTAATGTGCGACTCCGGCGTTGTACTGCAGCAACGGGGTATCCATGCCCGCTTCTTGCGCCTCCCGGTAACGCAGCAGCGCGGCCCAGTACAGGTCATCCCGGAACAGGCGGTTGCCGTCGGCAAACAGCTCTTCGGCCGTAGCGGCAAGAGCCGTGCCCGGAGGGGGGGCTGCGCAGGATAGCAGGAACAGGGCCGCCAGCCTGGCAGGCAGGCGGGCCGGGTAATTAGGCTTGCCGAAAATGTTGCGACTCCTGGGGTTTTCGCCGATCCAGGCAAGGTAATTCGCACAGATTCGCGGCGCTTGCACCAAGTGCGCTTCAAAAGTTTGAAATGGCGCAAAAAAAACCCCCGATTTGCGGTAGCAAACCGGGGGATCCCGTTTCTTTGATCGCCCCGGCGGTTACCGGGCCGGGTGGCGGTGCTGCACTGGATGCCGACTAAACGTCGTCTTCGCCCTCCTCGGCGCCGTCGTCCTCTTCCTCCTCATCCATGTCATCGTCGTCTTCCTCGTCGAACTCGTCGTGGTCGACGTCCTCGCCGTCCTCGAATTCGTCCTCTGATTCGAGCTCGTCTTCCCGATCCTCGTCATCGACGTCATCGTGCTCGAAGTCGTCCCGGTCGTCTTCCTCGTCGAGGAAATCGTCGTCGGATTCTTCGCCGTCCTCGCGATCTTCCTCGTCGTCAAAGGAATCCTCGCTGGAACCATCACCGGAATCCTCGCCGTCGTTCTCGTCCTCATCACGGTCGTCGTCGAAGTCGTCGTCATTGTCCCGTTCGTCGTCGTCGAGATCGTCGCCATGTTCGCCTTCATCGGGGCCGCGCATCTCGCTGACGTTGCCATCGACATCGGAAAGGTCGTCGAAGACCTCCATCGTGACGTCCAGTTCGTCGTCGGCGAGCACTGCTGCGGGCAGCAGCGCGATGCATGT
>JAKEGN010000090.1 GCA_022615525.1 Woeseiaceae bacterium | reverse complement strand
GGTCCTCGTTGCTGTCGATGAAAAGGTGCCGGATCACTGCTGTCCCAATTGAGCTCAGGAAACCCTGGTCGCACTGTTTCAGCACGGCAGTCGGGGGGGGCCTGTGACGGGAATTAAGCGGACCGCAGGGAGCCATCCCGTCACAGGCCCCCCCCGACTGCCGTGCTGAAACAGCGCGACCAGGGTTTCCTGAGCTCAATTGGGACAGCAGTGATCCGGCACCTTTTCATCGACAGCAACGAGGACCAACCATGCGACCCAGCGGCCGCGATCCGGACCAGCTAAGGCCGGTGCACTTCATTACCGATTTCACCAAGCATGCGGAGGGCAGTGTGCTGGCCGTGTTCGGGGATACACGCGTGCTGTGCACTGCGAGTATCGAGGATCGCGTGCCACCGTGGCTGCGTGGCGCGGGCAAGGGCTGGGTTACCGGGGAGTACGGGATGTTGCCGCGATCCACGCACTCGCGATCGGACCGTGAGGCTGCCAGGGGCAGGCAGAGCGGTCGCACGCAGGAGATCCAGCGGCTGATCGGCCGTTCGTTGCGGGCGGTCACGGACCTGGCCGCCCTGGGCGAGAGGACCATAACCCTGGACTGCGACGTCCTGCAGGCCGATGGCGGTACCCGCACGGCCGCCGTGAGCGGCGCGTACGTGGCGTTACACATGGCAATCAGACGCCTTTGCGAGCAAAGAAGACTCAACAGGAATCCCTTGCACGGCCAGATCGCAGCAGTTTCGGTCGGAATCTTTGCCGGCGTGCCGGTGCTTGATCTCGATTACGCAGAGGATTCCCAGGCCGAAACCGATATGAACGTGGTGATGAACGAGGCCGGCCGCTTTGTCGAGATCCAGGGCACGGCCGAGGGCCACGCATTCAGCCGGGACGAGTTCAATGCTCTGATTGCGCTTGCAGCGCAGGGTATCGGGCAGATCATCGATGCGCAAAAGAAGGCGATCGCCGGTGAAGGTGGAACCTGAGCTGGCCCGTTGCGTATTTGCCAGCAGCAACCCGGGCAAATTGCGCGAAGTCGAGGCGGTACTTGGACCGCTGGGCATGACCATCGTTGCGCAATCCGCGCTGGGTATTGCGGGCGCTGCGGAAACGGCTACGACGTTTGCCGGCAACGCCTTGCTGAAAGCGCGCAAGGCCGCACAACAGTCCGGACTGCCAGCGATAGCGGACGACTCCGGCCTGTGCGTCGATGCGCTCGGCGGCCGGCCGGGAGTAGAGTCGGCGCGTTATGCCGGGGCTGATGCCAGCGACGCCGACAATGTCAGGAAGCTGCTCGCGGAACTTCGGGCTGTGCCCGAGGAACGGCGGAAGGCGAGATTTCATTGCGCCGTCGTGCTGGTAATGCCGGATGATAGTGTCGAACCGCTGGTGGCCGAGGCGGATTGGCGGGGCGTAATACTTGCGGCGCCAACCGGCAGCGGAGGATTTGGTTACGATCCGGTGTTCCATGATCCGGCAACAGGCAAGGCCGCGGCAGAAATGACGATCGACGAGAAAAACAGGATCAGCCACCGCGGCAAAGCGCTGCGCCTCCTCGCCGACCGCTTGCAGCGCGCACGGTCCAGCCGATGAGCATCAGTGAATTGCCGCCGCTGTCGCTGTACCTGCATATGCCGTGGTGCGTGCGGAAGTGCCCGTACTGCGACTTCAATTCACATACCGCTGGGCCGAACGTTCCGAAAGACCGTTATGTCGATGCGCTGGTCGTGGACCTCGGGACCGAAGCAGCAGCGGGCCGGGCGGCGGGGCGACCGTTAGTCAGCATCTTCATTGGCGGCGGGACGCCCAGCCTGTTCAGCGGCTCGCAGCTCGGCCGTGTGCTCGATGCGGTGCGCGACATGTTCGATGTGCAGCCGGGCGCCGAGATCACGATGGAAGCGAATCCCGGTACTGTCGAATGTGTCGACCTGCCTGGCTACCGCGCTGCCGGCGTCAACCGCCTGTCGATCGGCGCGCAAAGTTTTGACGCCGCCATACTCGAAACACTCGGCCGCATTCATGGTCCGGCGGAGATCGTGAAGTCGTTCGAGGCGGCGTGCGACGCGGGATTCCGGCGTATCAACCTCGATCTCATGTTTGCATTGCCCGGCCAGGACCTGGCACTGGCTCAGGCGGACATCCGGCAGGCGCTCGCATTGGGTCCGTCGCATATCTCTTACTACCAGCTGACCCTCGAGCCAAATACGGTGTTTCACGCGCGGCCGCCGGCAAACCTCCCGGACGAGGAAACGGCCTGGGACATACAGCAGCTAGGCCATCGCATGCTGCAGGAAGCCGGGTTCGAGCAGTACGAGATTTCGGCTTTTGCCCGGCCGGGCGAGCGTTGCGTGCACAACCTGAACTACTGGCAATTCGGCGACTACCTGGGCGTCGGTGCCGGAGCGCACGGCAAATTCACGTCAGTGGATGGCGCGGTGTGGCGTTATTCGAAGCCCGCGCACCCGCTTGCCTACATGCAACAGGCAGAGAACCGCAAGTTCGCCAGTGGCGCGAGCGCAGTGCCGGATGCCGACCTGGGATTCGAGTACCTGTTGAACGTGCTGCGCCTGGCGCAGGGCTTCAGCGAAACCGGACTGCGGCAACGCACCGGGCTCTGCCTCGAAGCGCTGCGGCCACAACTGGAACGAGCGGCAGGGAAGGGGCTGATAGCGAGCCAGGACGGCGCAGACTGGAAGCCCACCGCCCTGGGATGGCGTTTCCTCAACGACCTGCAGGCCGAATTCCTGCCGGCCTGAGGGAAACCCGCGGGCGATGACCAAGCCCGCTTATGCACAACGGCAGGTCTTGCACTATGATTTCCGGGCAATTAGCCCCGATACCCAGTCCAGCCGTTCAAAATCACGAGTAAGTAATTGAAAACGAAAGTGTTTTATATTTG
>JAKEGN010000089.1 GCA_022615525.1 Woeseiaceae bacterium | reverse complement strand
TCGGGATCCGGCACCGGCAATCCTGACGGGAGATGTGACTTCACTTGCAATGGCATGCCCAGTCTCGAACAATGATGGCAATGTATTGCAGCGGCCGAAGGAAAGCCATGAACGACCCGGCATTTTGCAGAAATCCGAGACCAAGGCCGTCGTATGCCTGAAACGCGCAGTCCGTCGCTCGCGGGAAAGACGGCATTGATAACCGGGGCTGCGAGACGCATCGGAGCAACCATTGCTGCTACGCTGCATGCCGCAGGCGCAAACGTCGCGATTCACTGCCGCGGATCCGTACCTGCCGCTCAGGAGCTGTCCGCATCACTTAATCGCGCTCGCGCCGATTCGGCGTGGGTCTTCCCGGCAGACCTGCTCCTGCCGGATGCGGCGCCAGCACTGATAGCCTCGGTCGTGGAATGGGCCGGTCGACTGGACATCCTGGTTAATAACGCCTCCAGTTTTTACCCGACGCCTATCGGGACCATCACCGAAGAGCAATGGGACGACCTGGTTGGCAGCAATCTCAAAGCGCCGTTGTTTCTCTCGCAAGCTGCACGACCACAGCTGAAGGAGCTGCACGGCGTCATCATCAATATCGTCGACATCCATGCACAACGGCCGTTGCGTAATCACCCGGTGTACGGTTCTGCCAAGGCCGGATTGGCCATGCTGACACGTTCCTTGGCCAAGGATCTTGCCCCGGAAATTCGCGTCAACGGCATTTCGCCCGGAGCAATCCTGTGGCCCGAAGACGGGATGAGTCGCGAAACGCGCGACCTGATCCTCCGCCAGATTCCGCTGGGCCGCAGCGGCAGCCCTCAGGACATCGCAGACGGCGTGCTGTACCTCGCCCGCGATGCGCACTACGTTACAGGCCAGATCCTCGCAATCGACGGCGGCCGCTCGATTGGCTGGTAGTGACTAGTAGGCCCGTGCGAACTCGCGCCACGGCGGGCCGTGCCGGTACTTCCTGCCTGGGACCTTGTCTGCTAACGCTTTCGCCGGGCCGGGTATCGCCGTTACCGGACAGGCGCCATTCGCCAGGTAATCCAGCGCCGTGATGAGGTTCGGGTCCTGGTCATCACCAACCGGTATGGCGAGGTCGTCGGCGGCCACACAATCGGCCGGCAATCCGCCGAAATAGCCGCCCTCGTTCAGCGAGTTGACGGTTTCGAAGGCCGTGGCCCTCAGGATCTTCGAGCAGAATTCGATGCCCACCTGGCCCACCGGCTTGCCGAAGGTAGCGTCGCCGACGATCGTAACCTCGACGTGCGGCTCCATGCTGTTGATCACCAGTTCGCTGGCCGAGGCCGTGGATTCCGTTGCAATCACGACCAGGCGCGAGAGATTGAGCGAGTTGAAGAGCTGGTGGAACAAGGCCGTCCGGTTTGCGCCGGCATTGTTTGCATTGAAAAGGGTGCGCGAGAAGACCTGCCCGCCGGCAACGCCGCCGCCGAGAAAATCGCCGAGCAGCTCGGTGGTGCTGATCAATCCGCCGCCGTTGTAGCGCATGTCGAGTATGAGGTCGGTTACGCCGGCCTGGCGGAAACTCGCGAAAATGCTGTCAAAGACCGGGTCGGCGGTACTGACGAACGTTGCGAATTCCATGTACCCGACCGAACCGCCCGGCGTATCGATCACGCGCCACTGTGGCAAAGGGTCGATTGTGACGACGTCCTTTGTCACAGAGACGGTGAACTCGCTGCCGTCCGTATTGCGCAGGGAGAACGACAGGGTTTCCTGGTCGAGCAACGTATCAATTCCCTCGGCCGCTTCGATCTCTGCGATGCTTCGGCCGTCCAGCGCCAGGATGCGCTGGCCGCGCGCGAATCCTGCCGGAGCCGCGGGACTGGAGTCGAAGACCTGCGTGATGCGTACGTCATCGACACCGACAAAGCGGAAGCTGAACCCGAAACCGAGGTACTGGCCCTCACCGAAAAATTGCGAGTCTGCCTCCGCAGTATTGATATAGCTGAACTGGTCAAGCGGCTGAAAGGAAATCAGGTGGGCAAGCAGATCGTCGGGGCCAGCGAACGAAGCAAGATTTACGTTGGCAGGAAGCAGCGTATTCCAGAAATACACGTCACGCATCGCGTCCAGTACAAACTGTTTTTGACTGGCCATGCTGCAGTCCGACGGGCCCTGCGAATCGTCATCCTCCAACGCGCTGCACGCCGTCAAAACGGCCAAGGCGACAACGAGCGAAAGCTTGCGCCACATACCTGTTACCGACCTCTCATTCCCAACCGTCGTTACACGAGATTCGCGCACCGATCTGCCTGATTGTAACCGCGACCGGCATCGCCGGACCGGGACACAGTGCCCGGAATTGCCACCGGCTGACGGCGCACACGCTATTCCAGCACCACATCGCACTGCTTTACAGGATGACTTTGACTGTCGAATTCCCTCCAGTGTTCAGCCATCGTCTTGCCGGTTCCAGGATGACGAAAGTCAGGCGCGATATCCGACAAAGGCTTCAGTACGAAACTGTACTCGAGTATGTCTTTCCTCGGCAGGCGAAGTGGCGGCCTGTCGATGCGCTCCTGCCCGTAGAGCAACAGGTCGATGTCCAGCCGCCGCGAAAGGTATTTTTCGCAGCCGCGTTGGCGGCCCGCCAAGGCGTGAATTTCCTCGAGTTCATGGTGCAACGCCGCGGGCTCGACAGCGGTATCGAATTTCACCACGAGATTAAGGAATTCCGGGCCTTCGAATCCGTGAGCGGCGCTGCTGTATACCGGCGACGCAACGACCTTGCCGAAACGCTTGCGCAACTCGGCTATTGCCAGCCGCAGGTTCGCCTCCGGTTCGACGTTGCTACCGAGCCCGAGGAAAACGGTCGTCATTGCATCAGCCAATCGCGTCCTTGCGTTCACGCCGGATGATAACGCCAACATCGCGCGAACCGCGGATGGCGCCCGGCTTGTTCACCCTGACAACGATCCAGGGAACATCGAATTCGCGCAACACAATCGCGGCAATGTTCTCCGCAAGCGTCTCGACCAATTGAAAACTGGAGTCCTCGACAAACTGCTGGACGCGCTTCGCAATCTGCTTGTAGTCGAGCGCATCCTCGATCCGGTCGCTGGCAGCGGCTTTGCGAATGTCGGCGCCCATATCGAGATCGATGCTGACGGTCTGGCGGATCCTTCGTTCCCAGTCCCAGATTCCCACGATGGTCCTGACCCGCAGGTCGTGCAGGAAAATGGTGTCCATATCGTTTGGACTGCTCATCGCGTTTCCCTCAGGCCGCAGCCGGCGGCTGAAGAGTTTCCAGCGACCAACGTGCAACGGCTCGAATTTCTCTCGCGTCGACCGCATCGCCGAGACGCAATGCACCCGCGACCGCGATCATGGCTCCGTTGTCCGTACAATACTCGAGGCGCGGATAATGGACCGTTCCATCGAAACTCGCCGCCAATTGCCGCCGCAGCAACAGGTTCGCACCGACGCCGCCTGCGACGACGATGCGTTCCGTGCCGACCCGGGCTGCCGCTTTGAGCGTGCGGCCGACGAGAGTATCGACGGCAGCACGTTGAAACGACGCGGCAATATCCGCAATGGACTCATCGAGCGCGCCATTTTCGCTGGCCTGCCTCACCTGCAGCATGACCGCGGTTTTCAATCCGCTGAAGCTGAAATCGAACCCGGGCCGGTTCAACATCGGACGGGGAAACGCATACGCGGCCGGATCTCCGCTCTCGGCGAGCCGCACGAGGGCCGGACCGCCCGGGTAACCGAGACCGAGCAGTTTGGCGCACTTGTCGAAAGCCTCGCCCACCGCATCGTCCAGGGTCGTACCGAGCACCTCGTAATCACCGAGGGCTTTGGCCAGCACCAGCATGGTGTG
>JAKEGN010000008.1 GCA_022615525.1 Woeseiaceae bacterium | reverse complement strand
TTGTTGATGCGCAGCAGTGCGCCCGCCGGGCGCTTCTCAAACAGGAACTTCAATGACTCGGGGAGGAACAGCCAGGCGACAAACCCCATGACGAGTGTAACCACACCGCCAAACCAGAACATGCCACGCCAGCCATACTCAGGCATCACGAAGCCGGCGACCACGGAGGTCAGCATGGCGCCGGCAGGATATCCTGAGGTCACGACGGCGACTGATAACGCGCGATACTTGTCGGGACTGTACTCGGCGGCGAGCGTCGCCTGGCAGGCCAGCATGGCTCCGGCACCGACCCCGGCCAGGAAACGCAAAATGAAGAATTCCGAAAGGCTCGACGCGTGACCGGTGAGTATTATCGATGCGCCGACAAGCGTTACACTGAGGATGATCAGCATGCGCCGACCCATGAGGTCTGCAACCGGCGTAAGGAACATGGCGCCGGACACCATGCCGGCCAATGCAAAACTGAAAATCCAGCCGAGCTTCTCGGGCCCGAGATCGAGCTCTGCCGATACGCTGCTGGCAACTACAGCCATCGCCGTGATGTCGAAACCGTCAAGCATGTTGAGAAACATGCAAAGTCCAACGACGAGGATTTGCTGCGAACTGACTACCCCGTTGTCGATGATTTCGGCAACCAGGTCGTTACTGCTTCGACGGTCCGCGACTGCTGTCACGACTGCTTCCCTGGAAAATATGTAAACGGCGTGCCTGGCCAATGCTGACGGGATTGCGCCAGCACAGCGGCGGTACAAAGCCACATTCGAGGGCACACGCGCAACACCTCCCGGTCTGCCGCAAGCGTGGTAAGTCATTATTGACAGCGTGGCGCAGACAACTTAGTCTGTACTGTATCGTACAGATTGGCGTGAAGGCAATGCCGGATGCTTGCTGACCTGCTGCGTACCGGTGGAGATGAAGCCGGTCTCCGATCGGTGAGCTCTACAGGAGAAGGACATGGCGAATTCAGACTGGATAGTGCTGCTTGCGGCCATCACGTGCGCGGCGGCCGTACTTCCAGGCACCCTCGGTATCCTGATGTTGACGAACCGGCTGGCCGCCGAAGCGCGCGGCGCGCGCCTGATTTACCAGCATTCCCGCATCCTGCTGATGGCATCGGCGGCCGGCCTCGTTCTGGCGTGGGTCATCGCGATTCAAGATGACGCGGTATCCGGGCCGCTGTTGGCCGGAACCATTCTGTACGCGGGCGTACTCGGATTCGGTTTCCTGATGCATACGCGGCTCCTGTTCCGCCCCATCCGCCGGCCGACCTTCATCAGCGTTGCGCAAGCCCTGGAGCGATTCGACGCCGCGGAAGAGGTCGTCGGGATCCTGGACCCAAAGGGCGATCCGTATGCGTTCATCGCGCGGCTTGCGCGCCGCCCGCACGTCGTTCATCAGCCCGACGGCCAAGCACCCTTCACGATGACTCATTGCATCCTGTCCCACAGCTCGATGGCTTACGAGAATAGCGGGGCTTTCGACAAGCCGGATATCATGGTTACGGCCGCAATCGCCAATAACATGGTGTTCTACGATGCGAAAAACCGTTGTTCGATTACCCAATTACACAACGCATCGCGCGATGGCTCGTTGCCGCTCAAGACTCTGCCATCACTTATGATGAGACTCGCGACCTGGGCGGAACTGTATCCCGACTCCCGGATCTGGGTGCGCGCGAAGACCTGGCGCGACGCTTTTTATCTAAAGGTCCTGTCACGTGCAGACGTCATCGACCCGGAGAGTCCGGTGCTGATCTATCCACTGATGAACCCCTCGGACGAGCGGCTGCCGCTGAAGTCACAGGTGCTGGGTGTCGAAATAGCGGGAGCCGAGCGGGCCTACCCGCTGGCCGCCCTGAACGACGGCCAGCCGTTGAATGACGAGCTGGGAGGCGTGCCCATCCTTATTGTGTCCGCCTTTGACAACGACTACGCGCAGATCTTCATTCGCCAGCTCAAGGATGGAACGACCCTCAATTTCCGGCTATCAGGTGAGTCCGGCACGCTCACCGATACGGAAACCGGATCGAGCTGGGATCTTAAAGGCCACTGCAAGGCCGGGCCACGTTCGGGCGACAGCTTGCAGCCGGTCCCACATTACAACAAGATCTTCTGGTTTGCGTGGGCCGACTATCATCCGAATACCGAGATCTGCCTGCCGCGCGATTCGGCGCGCGATCAAGCCGCCTGACGTTCGTCGAGAAAGCCATTGACCCGCCGGACCGAGCGCCGTGACCTGATTACTGCCGACGGTTTGCCGCTTGTGTTCCCCGCTTCAGGATATCCAGACACCAGCTTTGAATCGCCAGCCGACCGGCATGGCCAGTCGATCCGCGTTTGGGTCAACTCGTTGTCGCATATGCAGAAGATTGCCGCGGTGCGGTCGCCGCGAAGCACGGCTTTGTGGCGTCTTGCCAGTGACGAGGGGCCGTACCTCAAGGGATTCGACAGTGCCCCGTGCCCCCTGGCCTTTTTCACCACGGGCATGGTTGCGTCGATTATGTGTGAAGCAAAACGTATCGCGCGCCAGCGCGACATCGATTTGCACAGCATTGTGCTGCAGCTGGACAACTTTTATTCGATGCAAGGCTCCGCGACAGACGGCACCATGCGGGGCGGCGCCAGGGCTCCACGACTCGAAGCCTGGTTGCACAGCGCGGCAGGTGATCAGCTTCTGGCCGAGATGCTGCATGACGCCGTCCAGGCGTCGCCCGTCTGCGCATTGGTACGCAAGCCACTGCACTCCCTGTTTACGCTGACGCTGAACGGACAGCGCATTGCGACGGATCGGGAGCCGGCGGCCGCACGCGGCGGCCCGCGCGCGGACAGCAATCCGGTGGATCTCGTGCCGGTGGCGAGCGAGGCCAGCGAGCCGCCGCGCGTTCGCAAACTCACGCCGATAGATACGCGGCTGGGCGTTGCCGGCGGCTACGGCACCAGCCTGGCGCCGAACCAGGACCGGCAGTTGCATATACGGGGCAGCTGCAGGCTGCTCCCGGACGGCCGCAAGGAGATACACCAGGAGCTTTTCAGTCCGCTGGGTTCCAGCTTTTGTTTTGTTTCTGACGAAGCAGCCGGTTTCGGCGGTGGAGGCGCAGCGCCTGACGCTGCAAGTTATGCTGCGGCCGGCATCGCATTCTGCTTTATGACGCAGATCGGTCGTTATGCACGCATTTCGCGGCGCGAGCCGGACGCGTACAGCATAGTTCAGGACGTTCATTTTTCCGGGAGCGGAGAGTCTGCCGCAGATCGCAGCGAACCGGGCGATTGCGATGCCGTCGAGACGCACCTGCACATTCAGGGTTCGCTCGACGCCGAGTTCGCGCGCAAGCTTCTGGATATGGGCGAGCAGACCTGTTTTCTGCACGCCCTGTGCCGCAGCGCTCTCGACATTGATATCGTTTGGCAGCGGGCAGCGGCGGGCGAAGCGCCGTTCGCGTCATGAAACAGCGGACTTCGATACACTGCATGCGGCACGGCTGCGGCCAGTTGCGATCGGCTGCAGCGGGGAGCAATGGTCCGGCAACGCCGGGCCGCCGCTTGCGAAAAGGAAAAAAAGGAGTCTCCGTTGGCTAAGAAGACGCTGAAGAGAAGCGCGGCGAAGGCCCGGAAGCAAGCCGGGAAACCCCGATCGGCTCGCGGCCAGAATCGTCGCGCAAAGATACTTGATGCTGCGGCGGAGTTATTCCTCGATCACGGCTTCGGCGAAACCTCGATCGATGCGATCGTCGAACGCTCCGGCGGCTCAAAGGCGACGCTATACAGCTACTTTCCGACCAAGGAAGACCTGTTTCATGCCGTTGTCGACGATATCGTGTCCAACAAACAGCCACCGGCACTCGAATCCGGCGACGATCTTCGTACGGCGCTCATCAGCTTTGCGTTGCAGCGTATGAAAGTGGTGTTTTCGAGCCAGCATCGTCTGCTTTTGCGGCTGATCGTTGCGGAGCGCGACCGTTTCCCGGCGATCGCCGCTATGTATTACGAATACGGCCCGCAGCGCAGTCACGACCTGCTGGTTGACTACATGGGTCAACTCAAAACGCTCGGGTTGCTGGCCATCGACAACGCGGAAGAAAGTGCCGAATTCCTGATCGGCATGCTGCTGCATCAATGGTACCTGGTCCAACTGTACCTGCAGGCGCCACCACCGTCCGAATCTGCCATGCGCAATCGAGCGACCCATGTCGTCGACCGCTTTCTGGAAGCATTCGGCTGGCCGGAGATCGCGCATGCGGGCAGCGCAACCCGCCGTGCGCGCTCCGGAACCCACACGAGAAGCACGACAAAAAAATGAAAGCCGTTCGCGAAGTATTGAATTTCATAGATGGCAAGTACTGCCGTTCGGCCAGCACGTTTGAATTACGAAGCCCAATACACGGGGCGTTCACAGCGACGGTGCACGAAGCGACCCAGCCGGACGTCGACGCCGCCGTAAGCGCGGCGCGCCGGGCGCTGCACGGTCCCTGGGGCGCCTATTCGGCGAGCGAGCGGCGGGACCTCATGCGTCGGGCGGCCAGCCTGATAAAGTCCCG
>JAKEGN010000433.1 GCA_022615525.1 Woeseiaceae bacterium | reverse complement strand
GTCGGGGGCCGTGCAGTCAGCGATCCGCGCATCGCGGGAGTCGCCTTTACCGGCTCCACGGAGACCGCACGCCTCATCAATCGCAAGCTCGCTGAGAAAGACGGCCCGATCGCGACCCTGATTGCCGAAACCGGCGGCCAGAACGCCATGTTCGTCGACAGCTCGGCATTGCCGGAACAGGTCGTGCTCGACGCGGTAACATCGGCATTCAACAGCGCAGGCCAGCGTTGTTCGGCACTGCGACTGCTGTGCGTGCAGGAGCATATCGCCCCACGGGTCATCGAACTGCTGAAAGGGTACATGCAGGAACTGGTGATCGGGGATCCGGCGGACCTTGCCACCGATGTCGGCCCGGTGATCGACAGCGACGCGCGCGAGATGTTGCGCGCGCACGTTGCGGAATTCGCCGGCCACAGCCAGATCATTCACCAGTGCGAATTGCCCGCATCGATCGCCGCTGGAACCTTTGTGGCGCCGGTTGCCATCGAGATCGACGATATTGCGCGGTTGACGCGCGAGGTCTTCGGACCGGTCCTGCACGTTTACCGCTACCGGGCCAAGCGGCTGGAGGAAACCGTCGCCGCGGTGAACGCGACCGGTTACGGTCTGACCATGGGATTGCACAGCAGGATCAATCGTCGCGCCAGTGCCCTGACTTCGTATTCCGCCGCGGGAAATATTTACATCAACCGCAACATGATCGGCGCGGTGGTGGGCGTGCAACCTTTCGGCGGCCGCGGGCTGTCGGGTACCGGACCGAAAGCGGGAGGCCCTCACTACCTGCCGCGCTTCGGCAGCGAATATACCGTCAGCCACAACCTGTCGGCCGTCGGCGGCAACGCCAGCCTGTTGTCGCTGAACGAGAATTGAGGGCCCGGCGCTGCGGGTCCTATTTCGCGGCGTTCTTCGGAAAATCGAACACGTTCAGGCGCACCTTGTCCCGCGTGCGTATGTCCCAGTCATCGGCATCGACGAATACGGACACCAGTCCGCAGGTCGGGATGTTGTCGGTCACCCCCGGTACCAGGAACTGCGCCAGCTCGGTAAGGCCCGGATTGTGCCCGACCAGCACGACGTTATTGAAGCGGTTTTCCTGCTTGCCGATGACATCGATCAGGGTCTTGACCCCGGCCATGTAAAGCCTCGGTTCGCGCTGCAGGAATTCGACCGGGTAACCGATTTCGCGAGCGACGAGGCGGGCGGTGGTCCAGGCGCGCAGAGCCGGGCTGCTGAGGATCAGCGACGGCCGAATGCCGGCATCCGCAAGCCGGCTTGCCATGCGCGGCACGTCGCGTTCGCCGCGACTGTTGAGCGGCCGGTCATGGTCCGCGAGTCCCGGCTCGTCCCAACTCGATTTGGCATGGCGCAGCAGTGTCAGCGTTTTCATGGCATGTCCCTGCCACGATGTTACATCATTCCCGTCTGCAGTCGCGCCTCGTCCGACATCATGCTCTGGTTCCACGGCGGATCGAACACCAGTTCCACGCGCACATCCGCTACCGTTGGAATTACCGCAATCTTTTCCTGGGCGTCCTGCACGAGTATGTCGCCCATGCCGCATCCCGGCGCGGTCAGCGTCATGTCGACATCGACAGAGCGCATGCCGTTTGCGGCCGGACGGATTTCGCAACGGTAGACCAGGCCCAGGTCAACGATGTTGATTGGGATCTCCGGGTCGTAACAGGTACGCAGTTGCTGCCAGACGACGTTCTCGATGTCGGCATCGGTAGGGTTGTCCGGCACCGCAGGCGCGGCCACCGGTTCCTTGCCTATCGCATCGGCATCGCTGCCGGCGATACGGAACAGATTGCCCTCGACATAAACCGTGAAGCTGCCGCCAAGCGACTGGGTGATGAAGCCGCTGGTACCCGCGCGCAATGTCAGGGTCTCGCCGGCCGGCACGATGACTGCCGAAACGTCGCGCGACAGTGTGAACGGTTCGTTGGAATGTCCGAACATGAGCTACTCTGTCGACGCCGGGTTATGGTCCCGCCTGATGGCGGAGTTCATGGCATGCCAGGCGAGAGTCGCGCATTTCACCCGCGAGGGAAATTCGCGAACGCCCTGCAGTGCCTGCAACTTCCCGAGTTCGACCGGTGAATCCCTGCCGGTCACCGAGGCGATCAGCGCATTGGAGAAGTCCACCGCTTCGGCCGTGCGCATGCCGATGATGGCGTCGGTCATCAGTGATGCCGAAGCAACGGAGATCGCGCAGCCCGACCCCTCGAAGGCGGCATCGCTGATGCGATCGTCATCGTCGATCTGCAGGTACAACCTGAGCTTGTCGCCGCACAGCGGGTTCAGGCCCTCGGCGGTGTGCGTAATCGCCGACAGCTTGCCGAAGTGACGCGGGCTGCGCGCATGGTCGAGAATCAGCTCGCGGTACAGTTCGCGAAGTTCTGCAGTGGATAGATCATTCGCGGCTCGATTCATTGCGAGAAAATCTCCTTCGCTTGGGCCAGCGATTCGACCAGCCGGTCGACATCGACGCGATTGTTGTACAGCGCCAGCGATGCCCTGGCCGTGCCCGGGACACGGAAGAAATCCATGACGGGCATGGCACAATGGTGCCCGGTGCGTATCGCCACTCCCTGGTGATCGAGTATGGTTCCCAGGTCGTGCGGGTGAATATCGTCCAGCAGGAACGACTGCACGCTCGCTTTGTGCCTGGCGGTGCCGATCAGCCGGATTCCCGGCACCCGCGAGACCTGTTCGGTCAGGTATTGCAGCAGCTTGCTCTCGTGTTCGGCGATGCGCTCCATGCCGATCCCCGAAAGGTATCGAACCGCCGCACCGAGGCCGATCGCGCCGGATATGTTCGGCGTGCCGGCCTCGAACTTGTAGGGCAGGTCGTTGTATTTCGTGCCCTCGAATCGCACTTCGAGAATCATGTCACCACCGCCCTGGTACGGCGGCATGCGTTCGAGCAACGCTTCCTTCGCATACAGAATGCCAATGCCGGTCGGGCCGCACATTTTGTGCCCGGAAAACGCATAGAAGTCGCAGTCCAGGGATTGCACATCGACCGGCATGTGCGGTACCGCCTGTGCACCATCGACCAGCACCGGCACGCCCTGCTGCTTCGCACGACGGACAAGGTCGGCGACCGGCAGCACCGTACCGAGCGCATTCGACACGTGCGCGATCGCGAGTATCTTCACGCCGCTTTCGATTTGGCGTTCGAAAGTCGCCAGGTCGAGCTCGCCGCGTTCATCGATCGGCACGACCAGGAGCTCGGCGCCGGTCTGGTCGCACAACAATTGCCAGGGCACGATGTTGGAATGATGCTCGAGCTGCGACAGCAGTATCCTGTCGCCGGCTCTCAGGCGGGGCCTGCAAAAACTCTGCGCGACCAGGTTGATCGACTCTGTAGTTCCACTGGTGAACACCACTTCGCGGCGGTTGCCGGCATTGATAAATCCGGCGATTTCATCCCTTGCACTCTCGTAGGCTTCGGTTGCGCGGTGGCTCAGGGTATGCACGCCACGATGAACATTGGCGTGAATGTGCCGGTGATACTCCGCTACCGCGTCGATGACGGCAACGGGCTGCTGGGCTGACGCCGCACTGTCGAGGTACACCAGCGGGGCCCCGTTGATTTTCTGTGCGAGCGCCGGGAAATCGTCGCGGCAGGCGCCGATATCACCGCGAGCTTCGCTCCTGGCCTGCCGCAGGGACTTGCTCATGACGGCTCGCTGACCAGGAGATCGAGGTGCTCGTCGATCCTGCCAGCGACGTAGTCGGCCGCGGCGGCAACAGACAGATCTCCGAGCACGCTGGCGGCGAACGCGCGGGTCAGCATACGGGATGCGGCATCCGCGTCGATGCCCCGGGATCGCAGGTAAAACAACGCCGCTTCGTCGAGTTGCCCGACCGTCGCGCCGTGCGCACATTTGACATCGTCGGCATGGATTTCGAGTTCCGGCTTGGTATCGATTTCGGCCTGGTCGGACAGCAGCAGGTTGTGATTCGACTGTCCGGCGTCGGTGCCGTCGGCACCCTTGTACACGATTGCCTTGCTGTTGAAGACGCAGCGCGACCTTCCATGCAGTATGCCGCGAAACGCAGCCCGGCTTCTTGCGGGTCCGACGCGATGATCGATGCGCAAGTGATTGTCGATGTGCTGCGATCCGGAAGCGAGGTACAGGCCGTTGGCTATGATGTCGGATCCTGCCGCGACGAGATCAATTGCAACATCGTTTCTGACCAGCGCGCCACCGAGGTCGATGCTCGTATAACGCAGGGATGCGTCCTGGCCGATGCGAACCTGCAACCTGCCAGTGAGTACCTGGGCCTCGCCACATTCCTGCAAACGCAGGTAACGGACCTGCGCACCGCGCGCGAGCCGCAATTCGATGATGACGCCGGCAAACGAGTCCTCCGCCGACAGCGACAGGTGGTTCTCGACGACGTCGAGGGAGGCGCCGGGGCCGACCTCGAATACGATCCGGGTCATACCCACACTCGCATTTTCCGATGCATCGTTCGCCAGCAGCAGGCCGACCGGCCGCGTGATCGTGACTCCTTCCGGCACCGCGATATGAACGACGTCATACAGCAGTGCTGCATTGAGACTCGACAGCCCGTCGTCGGCAATGAGCGAGCGGTCGTCATCGGGCTGGCGACCGATGCTGATCGTTCCCGGGTCGGGCAGGGTGTCACCGATCCGGATGCCGTTCAGGAATCGCAGCCATTGCGCATCGATTGCGCGTTGCGCCGGCTGCACCGGCATTTCGTCGGACGGTACATCTCCCGGCAGCACTGCCCTGGGTTGCGATGCCAGCCAGGCGTTGCTGAGGTCCACGGCCGGCTGCAGGCTGGTGTAGCGCCAGTCTTCCTCTCGAGTCCCGGGCAGCCCCTGCCTGGCAAACCGGGCGAGTGCCAGTTCGCGCTGGGCGCGCAAACCGTTGTCCGGCAGCCGCGCGACAGCTGCTGCAAGCAGATCCTGGCGTATCGCCGGTGCGTTCATGCGCTGGCTGCCTCGCGCACCCAGTCGTAACCGCGCTCCTCGAGTTCCAGCGCCAGCGACTTGTCCCCCGAGCGCAGGATCCTGCCTTTGGACAGCACGTGCACCCGGTCGGGTTCGATGTATTGCAGCAGGCGCTGGTAGTGAGTGACCAGCACGATCGCACGGTCCGGGCTGCGCAATGCGTTGATTCCCTTGGCAACCGCTTTCAGCGCATCGATATCCAGCCCTGAATCGGTCTCGTCGAGGATGGCCAGCCGCGGTTCGAGCATTGCCATTTGCAGGATTTCGTTACGTTTCTTCTCGCCGCCCGAGAAGCCCTCGTTGACGCCACGATTGAGGAATCCGGGGTCCATGCCGAGCAAGCTCATCCTGGCCCGAGCGAGTTTCAGAAATTCGAAAGCATCGATTTCCGGTTGACCGTTGTGGCGTCGCTTGGCATTGACCGCCGCCTTGAGGAGATAAGCGTTGTTCACGCCGGGGATCTCCACCGGGTATTGGAAGCCGAGGAAGATTCCCTCGCGTGCCCGTTCCTCCGGGGCGAGTTCGAGCAGGTTTTTGCCGCAATAGGTCACGGTTCCCGAAGTCACGACGTGACTCTCATGACCTGCAATGACCTGGGCCAACGTGCTCTTGCCCGAGCCGTTCGGCCCCATGATGGCATGCACCTCGCCGCTCCCGACCGTCAAGGACAGTCCGTCGAGGATCGCGGTGTCGCCGATCTTCGTGTGCAAATCCCTGATTTCAAGCATGGCCGTCATAGTCGATCCTGTTAACCCACTGCGCCTTCAAGGCTTACGTTCAGAAGGTTTTGTGCTTCGACGGCAAACTCCATCGGCAGCTCCCGGAAAACCTCCTTGCAGAAACCATTCACGATCATGCTGACCGCATCCTCTTCCGATATTCCTCTTTGCCGGCAATAGAAGAGCTGGTCTTCGGATATTTTCGACGTCGTTGCTTCGTGCTCCACGCGTGCCGTCGGGTTCCTGATTTCCATGTAAGGGAAAGTGTGCGCGCCGCAGTTCTTGCCGAGCAGCAGCGAGTCGCACTGCGTGTGATTTCTCGCATTCGCCGCCTGCGGCATGATACGCACGAGACCGCGATAGGCATTCTGTGCACGCCCGGCGGAGATGCCCTTTGATACGATGGTGCTGCGCGTATTTCGCCCGATATGAATCATCTTGGTGCCGGTATCGGCCTGCTGCATGTTGTTGGCCACGGCAACCGAATAGAATTCGCCGACCGAATTCTCACCGCGCAACACGCAGCTCGGGTACTTCCAGGTAATTGCGGATCCCGTTTCGACCTGCGTCCAGGAAATCTTCGAGTTCGCACCCCGGCAATCACCCCGCTTGGTGACGAAGTTGTAGATTCCGCCCTTGCCGTTCTCGTCCCCGGGATACCAGTTCTGCACCGTCGAGTATTTGATCCTTGCATCCTTGAGCGCGACCAGCTCGACGACGGCCGCATGCAACTGGTTCTCGTCGCGCATCGGTGCTGTGCAGCCTTCGAGGTAGCTGACGTGGCTGCCCTCATCGGCAATGATCAGCGTCCGCTCGAACTGCCCCGTGTTGGCCGCGTTGATGCGGAAGTACGTGGACAGTTCCATGGGGCAGCGGACGCCTTTCGGTATGTAAACGAAGGAGCCGTCGCTGAACACGGCGGAGTTCAGGGTTGCGAAGAAATTGTCGCGATAGGGCACGACCGAACCCAGGTATTTCTGCACCAGCTCCGGGTGGTTCAGCACCGCCTCCGAGAATGGGCAGAATATGACGCCGGCCTCTTTCAGTTTTGACTTGAAGGTCGTGGCCACGGAAACGCTGTCGAAGACCGCGTCGACTGCGACACCCGCGAGCTTGGCACGCTCGTGCAGCGGTATGCCGAGCTTGTCGTAGGTTTCCAGCAGTTTCGGATCGACCTCCTCCAGGCTTTTCGGCCGGTCGGCATCGGACTTCGGTGCCGAGAAATAGGAAATCGCCTGGTAATCGATCGGCGGGTAATGCACGTGCGCCCAGGCGGGCTCGCGCATCGTCAGCCAGTGCCGGTACGCCTTGAGGCGCCACTGCACCATGAACTCCGGTTCGCCTTTTTTCGCGGACAACGCAAGGATCACGTCTTCGTTCAGACCCGGCGGCAGGCTGTCCGATTCGATGTCCGTGACGAAACCGTGACGGTAGCGCCGATTGACCAGGCTTTCGATGTCCGTGGAATTGCCTGACATGCTCAGCCCTTTCTCTCGATGTGTATCGGCATCCCGGCGAATTGAAAACGGGGCAGGGGACTGTTGCTACGCAGCAGGTCCTGCAGGCTGATGTCGTGCAGGGCACCGCGGATGGCGACATTGATACGCTGCCATGCGCCGCCGACGCAGCAAAAGGCCTCGAAGTTGCAATGGCTGTCACTGCCGCTGCACTCGGTGATCGAGACCGGCCCCTCCAGCGCGTC
>JAKEGN010000432.1 GCA_022615525.1 Woeseiaceae bacterium | reverse complement strand
GGAGGGCAATGCACTGGCCGGTTTGTACAACATTGCCATTGCGGCGACAGCCATGTTGTCCATGACCGGTGTCGTGGTCGCACTCGATGCTTTCGGACCGATTACGGACAACGCCGGCGGGATCGCCGAAATGTCCGACCTGCCGTCCGAGATCCGCACGATCACCGACCAGCTCGATGCCGTGGGCAATACGACCAAGGCCGTAACCAAGGGCTATGCCATCGGTTCGGCAGGTCTTGCGGCACTGGTGCTTTTTGCGGATTACACCAACGCCCTGGAATCGGCCAGTATCGTCGTTGCTTTCGATCTCTCCGATCACCTCGTGATTATCGGCCTGTTCATCGGCGGCCTGGTTCCGTTCCTGTTCGGCTCGATGGCGATGGAAGCGGTCGGCCGTGCGGCCGGATCCGTCGTGCAGGAAGTCCGGCGGCAGTTCCGGGAAATTCCGGGAATCATGGAAGGCACGGGCAAGCCGGATTACAGCCGTGCCGTCGACCTGCTGACCAAGGCCGCCATCCGGGAAATGATCGTCCCGTCCTTGTTGCCGATCCTCGTTCCGCTCGCCGTCGGTTTGCTGCTCGGCCCCAAGGCGCTTGGCGGTTTGCTGCTGGGCACGATCGTCACCGGCCTGTTCGTTGCCATTTCCATGACTACGGGCGGCGGCGCCTGGGACAACGCCAAGAAGTATATCGAGGACGGCCATTTCGGCGGCAAGGGATCGAATGCCCACAAGGCCGCGGTCACAGGCGACACGGTTGGCGACCCGTACAAGGATACGGCGGGCCCGGCTATCAACCCGCTGATCAAGATCATCAATATCGTGGCCTTGTTGATGGTGCCGCTGCTGTAACAAGCCGCGATTCCGTTAAAAAAAACGCCGGGCATGCCCGGCGTTTTTCTATCTGTGGCTGGATCCGACGGCCACCTAGTTTCCGACCTGCCCTGCGTCCGACAGGCCGAGAATCCGGTACGTGCCGCTGCCAGCGGTGCCCAAGGTTGCCGGCGGCTCGACGAAGTTCCCTTGCACGAAGTGCACACCTGCCGAGCGCAACCAGTCGAAATCTTCCTGTTGCTCGACCTGTTCGGCGACCACACGAAACTCCAGGGTGCGCGCAAGCTTGATCATCGCCGCCACCATCTCCTGATTGAGCTGATCGGAACCCAGGTTGCGCGTGTAGGAGCCATCGATCTTCAGGTAGTCGACAGGCAGGCGTTTCAGGCTTGAAAAAGCGCCGAGCCCGCTGCCGAAGTCGTCGAGTGCGAACTCGCAGCCGATTCCGTGCAGCACTTCAATGAACCTCTGGGCATGCTGCACATTGGTCGACACCGCGCTCTCGGTCACCTCGAAGCAAATAGTTGTCGGCGAAACCCCGCTGCTGTCGAGGGCATCGACTACGAAGCCGAGGAAACTTTCGTCGCCCAGTGTCTGGCCGGAAATGTTTATCGCGCAGCTGCGCTTTCCGGCGAGTTTGATCTGTCCGGCGTTGATGGCCGCCAGGGTTGCATTGACGACCCAACGATCTATCTGCGGCATCAGCTGGTAGCGTTCCGCGGGGCTCAGGAACTCTGCGGTGTTCGCCGAACGCCCGTGGCTGTCCGGCAGGCGTATCAGTACCTCCACGGAAGGACCCGACTCTTCGGAGCCCGTTGCAATGATCGGCTGCGTTGCCAGCTCGAAGCGCCCCTCGTGCAGTGCATCCTGTAGCTGGCGCAACCACTGGATATCGCCACGCTCACGGGCAATTGCTTCGTCACGAGCCGAATACACGTGCACCTGGCCTCGCCCGCGTTGTTTCGCGACGTAGCAGGCAGAGTCAGCGGCGCTGATCACGTCCTGAAGTGTCCCGCTCGAATGATTGATCTCGACCAGCCCCACGGAGATCCCGATATTGAAGATCTTGTCTTTCCAGACGAAGCGATAATCGGCCACTGCATTGCAGATGTCTGCAGCGATCTGCCGCGCCTTGTCGATCGGGCACCGTGAAAGCAAAGCACCGAATTCATCACCGCCCAATCGACCGACGAAATCCGAGTCCCGGACTTTGTCCCTGATCAGCGTAGCCACTTCCCGGAGCAGGTTGTCCCCGGCAAGGTGGCCGCAACTGTCGTTTACGGCCTTGAAGCGATCCAGGTCCATGTAGAACAGCATGTGCGCATTCTCGTCCGTGCGTGCCGTGTCCATGGCTTCCTGCAGTCGCCGCTCGAACTCCCTGCGATTCACCAGGCCCGTCAAAGGATCGTGCGTTGCCTGATAGCTCATCTGTCGAGTCAGGCCTCGCACTTCACTGACGTCGTGAAACACGACTACGGTGCCGGAAATGCTGTTGCCCGGGCCGCGTATGGGCGATGCGGTGATTTCGACCGAATGCTCGTGTTCACCGTTCTTGCTCACCAGCAGCGCGCGCCGTCCCATATTGACGCGACGCCTCATGGCCAGGCACTTCTCGACCGGGTCGCCAAGAGGACGCCGGTCGGTTTCATCAATGAGCGAAAAAAGTTCCGGAATGGTGTGCCCGGATGCCTCTTCCCTGTTCGCCCCCGTCATCGATTCGGCGGCACGATTCATGTAATCGATGCGACCCGCGTTATCCGTTGTGATGACGCCTTCCGAGATCGACTCGAGCGTGTATTGCGCCTGGCGCTTGCTGCGACTCAGGGACAATTCGAGACTTTTGCGATAGCCGACATCGCGCGCAATAGTGAGGATCGCCGGAGCACCCCGAAACTCTATGGCGGAACTCTGCGCCTCGACCCATAGCCCCTGTTCATTGCCATTGATCAACTGAATCTCGAGGCGCCGCGGCACGCTTTCGCCCGCGAGGTGCTTGGCCATCGTTTTGCGGAACAGTGCGCGGTAGGCCGGCTTGACCAGGTCTGCAGCGTCCCGGCCTTCCAGCTGATCGGCGCTCACGCCGATCAATGCAGCTGCGCTGTCGTTTGCCAGCAATATGCGTTCGTCGTGCACCAGCACGATTTCCGGAAGGGTCCGCGCAAAATCCATGAACAGCTTGTCGCGATCCTGGATTTCCTCGTCACGCTCACCCAGCGCGTCGAACAGGCGATTGATGGTATCCGCGAGCCGGGCAATCTCCCCGTCGCCGGTCGCGGGCAGCCGCCGCCCCACGGACGCGTCGCCCGACACAGCGATGAGCTCGCTGTTCAATGCGCCCAACCGGCGTTCCGTCCTCCGATTGCTGCGCCAGAGGAGCAGCATGCCGCCGACCGCCATCGCCAGCGTCGCTGCGAGAATAATGGTCAGCATTATCGATGACATGGCACTTTCAGCACCGGCATCCGGCCGCCCACGCGAGATTGCGCGTGAGGATCAAGTTCTGGAGGGTCGCGGCTCAAGTCTCGTCCATCCCTGAATGATGCCGTGAAACGATCATTTGTTATTATTGAGCGCTCGTGACGGATCTCCTTCGTTGGAGATTCTTGGTGTTGTCGAGCAGAATCCGGATTCAGCATGAAGCATATCCCAGCCATTACGTCGCACCGCAGCAATTCACCATAATTCTGAAAGCCCCGGCTGGGCTGGCTTTGAAGCCAACCCGCCCGCACATCACGTTCGGAATGCTTTCTCCAGCGATAACAACAGATTACAGGAATCAGACTGCATGGATACCGAGTTCGCACGCCGCCAGATGCTGGTCCAGCAGGTCAGGGCCTGGGACGTCCATGATCTGCATGTACTCGACGTAATGTCGGACGTCCCACGCGAGAATTTCGTACCGGAAAGTTTTCGGCACCTGGCGTTCGCTGAAACCGAAATCCCGATCGGGCATGGGCAGAAAATGATGATGCCGATCGTCGAGGGCAGGATGTTGCAGTCACTTGCGGTCGCAGCGAGTGACGAGGTGCTGGAAATCGGTACGGGTAGCGCTTACATCACGGCCTGCCTGGCGAGGCTGGCTGCGTCTGTGCACAGCGTGGACACATACGGCGATTTTGTCTCGGCAGCTGCCGGGAAACTGCAGGATTCGGGCATTACCAATGTCCAACTGAGCCGCATGGATGCTTGCGAGGAACTACCCTCCGGGGCTTTCGATGCAATCGCTGTCACGGCTTCGCTTCCCCGTTTCGATCCGCGACTCGTCTCGGCATTGCGACCGGGCGGCAGGCTGTTCGTGGTCGTCGGCGAACCACCCGTGCAGGAGGCGCGTCTTGTGGTTCGCCAGGACGATTCAGAGTGGACCAGCAAAGTGCTCTTCGAAACCCGCCTCGCTCCGCTCGTGAACTTTCCGGTTCACAACAAGTTTCGCTTCTGACGGATCCCGGATCTCATGTTGTTGAAACCGGATTGCGTCCTGTGGCATCTACTGACTTTGCGGCACGGATTCCGGATCCGATGATCGAAGAAATCGAACCAGCCGAATTGACCCGCCGCAGGCAATCCGGCGAACTTTGGCAGCTACTGGACGTCCGAGAAGCCTGGGAGCTCGAAACGGCGACCGTCGGTGACATTATTCATATTCCAATGGCCGTGGTACCGGACAGGCTGGGAGAACTGGACCCGGAGCTGCCGACCGCGGTTCTTTGTCATTCCGGCGCAAGAAGCCGGCGGGTCGCGCAGTACCTCAGGGCCTGCGGATTCAGGCGCGTCGCCAATGTCAGCGGCGGGATCGACCTCTGGTCGCAGACTGTGGACCCGTCGATCGCGCGATACTGAGCGCGGAACTGAGAGCGGAACCGAGCGCGATATTGAACGAAAACCGGGCTTTCGCCGGCCCGGGGAACCTTGACTGATTTAGTGATATAGTTAACTATAACACCTTCATGGAGGCCCTTGCGGTCCCCAATCTACGGAAGCGATACCATGAAAAAACTCTACGAAATCCGTTGCCTGGCGATTGCTGCGCTGGCTGCCATCCTGGCGCCCCAGGCGCAGGCAGCGTCCTTGCTGGAGGTCTACCAGC
>JAKEGN010000431.1 GCA_022615525.1 Woeseiaceae bacterium | reverse complement strand
GCGGTGAACACGACGTCTGTCGAACTGTTCAACGCGGTCTCGGCCGAATCCTGCAGGATGCTGATGATGAATCCGACGCCCACAACCTGCATCGCAACGCTGTCCGGAATCCCGAACAGGCCGCAGGCGAGCGGAATCAGCAACAGCGATCCACCGGCGACACCGGATGCGCCGGCGGCCGACAGCGCCGCCACCACCGACAGCAGTATCGCCGTCGGCACATCGACACTGACGCCCAGGGTGTGCGTCGCCGCCAGAGTCAGTACGGTTATGGTAATGGCCGCGCCTTCCATGTTCACAGTGGCGCCAAGCGGTATCGATACTGCGTAGGTATTCCGGTCCAGCCCGAGCTTTTCGCACAGCGCGAGATTGATCGGGATGTTGGCAGCCGAGCTCCGGGTAAAGAACGCGGTCACGCCGCTTTCACGCAGCGCGACGAAGATGATCGGGTAAGGATTCCGGCGGATTTTCACCCAGACGATCAGCGGATTTACAACGAGGGCCATTAGAAGCATGCAACCGAGCAATACGGCCAGCAATCGCGCATAAGCCGCCAGCTCGGACAGGCCGGATGCCGCGAGTGTGCCGGCGACGAGACCGAAGATTCCGACGGGGGCCAGGCGAATGACGATGCGCACAATTGAGGTCACGGCGGACGCCACGTCCGTCAGCATGTCCCTGCTCGCTTGCGAGGCATGGCGCAGGCCGAGCCCGAGTGCGACGCCCCACACCAGGATGCCGATGTAAGTGCCGGTGATCAGCGCGTTCACCGGGTTGTCAACGAGTTTGAACAACAGGTTCTTCAGGACCTCGACGATGCCCTGCGGCGGCACGACATCCAGTTCCGCCAGCTGCAGCGTCAGCGTGCTCGGGAATGCAAGGCTCATGACCACCGCAAGCACGGCGGCGCTGAACGTGCCAACCAGGTACAGCGCGATGATCGGGCGTATCCGCGTCGGGTGCTGGTGCTGTTGATTGGCCAGTGCCGCAGCCACCAGCACCAGCACCAGCACCGGGGCCACGGCTTTGAGGGCTTGCACGAACAGGTCGCCGAACAGCATCGCCCTGGCGGCACCTTCCGGCCAGACGACGAGCAACGCGATGCCGGCAACGATGCCGATGCCGATCTGTGCTACCAGGTTGCCGCTTGCGAGGCGTTCGAACAGTGATTGGGTGGACATGCCGTTCTTCTTGTATGGTTGTTTGCCGCCGTGTGCATTGTGCCAGAGTTCGGCCTCAGTCATGCACGTCGCCGCGTCTCCCGCGACCCGGATTCGAGCGCGGCGATCAGCAACGAGAACAGTTCGTACTGCGAGCTGATGCCGAGTTTCGAGAACACGTTGCGCTTGTGCACCATGACCGTCCCCGGCGCAATCTTCAGTTCCCGCGCGATCGATTTGGACGAATAGCCGCGCAGCAGCAGCTGGCTGACCTGGCGCTCGCGTTCGGTCAGCACGGATTCGCCGAACTGTTCGAAGCACTCCGTGAGCCGCCGGTGCACGCGATCGTCTGCCGCATGCTGCCCGGCGCTCGATGCCCAGTCCCGGCCGATGCGTTGCAGCGCGGCACGAACCAGCGGTTCGATGAGTTGCAATCGCGAGAGCTCCACCCTGCTGAAGAGGCGAGTACGTTTGCCGATCACCAGCACCAGCGTGGTCTTTCGCGACACCGGCAGCAGGTAATCCATCTCGTCCAGCAAGTGCGTGCGCTCGCAATACTGCTTGTAGTATTGGCTGGCGCGAAAGCGGTCCGGCAGCTGGTCGCGAAAGCGGTAAAGCCCCGGCTCATCCGCGCGCAAGGCAAGCTGGTAGAGGGGATCGAGCAGGTACGGACCTGCGAGGTAACGTTCGAGGTAATGCTTGCGGCCGGCCGGCTCCAGCGTGTGATGCACGACGTCCGGCCTTGCATCGCTGTGTATGGCGAGGAGACAAGTGCCCTCGTGATCGACCACGAGGCCGATTGCCGCAACCAGTGCATCCGCAATCGCTTTATGACTCGTGCCGGCGACGATGTCGGCGACGGCTTCGTGCCATTCCCTGGAATTGAACTTGCTGCGCACCGTCGTGCCTGCTCAGACAGCCCGTTTCGCCGCGGGCTCCATGCCCGCAATGCGCTCTTCCGCCTCGAGCGAGCTCCAGATCTCCTGCACCCAGCGACGAATCTGCAGCGACTCCTGCCAGCGGTCGGAGAGTTCGTGGCGCTGGCCATCGGTAATCGCATACGGCGGCGGCCCGAGCTCGCACAGGAACACGAGCGTTGCATCGTCGGCATTGCGCTGCCGCCAGAGGCGCATGCCTTCCCGCCACCAGTCCTTGAAAATTTCGACCCACACCTGGTGCTGCGGAAACGCGATCTGCACCTGGACCTGCTCGCGGCTCGCAATGCGCCCCTGGAAGCAGTCCGACCGCTCCAGGATTCGTCGGATGTAGCCCTGGTCGCGCTCCGGAACGGGGTGGCGCAACTCGCGGTCGACGACGACATGCGAGAGATCGGCGCATAGCCTAATTTCAGGAACAGAATCAATGACTTGGAGAGTGTAATACAGATCGTTCAGGAGGCTGTCGCGGTGCGTTTCAAAGAGCAACGGCAGGCCGATTTTTTCGGCGTCCTCCATCCAGCGGCAAATGACCGGCACGGCATCGGCGACAGTCAACGGCATGACACCGCCGATCACGTTGACCAGGCAGGCATCGAAATCCTGCGCGAGTTCGAGCAGCGGTTTGAGATCTTCCACCCGGTGCGGAAACGCATTCACCATGCAGCCAAGCGCGTACTTCTCATAGTGCGGCAGGTGCCGTCGGAACTCATCGATTTCGTGTGCGGCGGGATCGATGCACATGCCATCGAAGCCCGCCTCGGCGACCATGCGGAAACTATCATCGATCGATCGCTCGGGCAGCTCCGGGTGCCGCAGCTCCATGCCCCAGAGAGACTGATAGATGTCGAGTTTCTGCATGCCCTGCGCTAGAACGAGGTCAGGAACGACGCGGCATTGCCGCCGTACACTTCGGCGCGCCTTGCCGCCTGCAGGTATTCGCGACCGAAGGGTTCATTGCCGGTGTGGTTGCCGACAATGCGCCGCACGCGTTGCTTGTGAAATATCTTCAATTGCGCCGACAGGGGAATGACGAGTTCCGGGTTGTCACCGAAGAGCTCACGATGTTTGGCCGGCAACCGGTACCAGGGCACTTTCATGTCCGCGTGGTGCGCATTGTGGTAGCCGAAATTCAGCGTCAGCCAGTTCGGCCGCTCGTAGCGAAACGAGTGCGGGTTACTGAAGGTATGTTCCTGCTCCCAGGCGTAATCGCCCTTGCGCGGTGGTTTGCCAAACTCGAACAGGGTCAGGTTGTAACTGTAATCGTGCTGCACGCTGTCCATGAAGCGCAGCACCGTCATCATCAGCAGGTACGAAACGGCATACATTAAGGCCACTTTGGGGAAGAACCAGCATAGTGCGAGGAACAGACCGCCGCGGATCACGATCACGGTAACGTTTCGCCGCCGCTGGTTGCGTCGCTGCGGAATAATGAACGAGGTGAAGACCATGATGCCGTGCATGATGAGGTCGTGCGCCGGGGTGTAGAACCACTCGAGTACCCGCGTGACTCGCAGTGCCGCCGGGTGCTCGCGGAAGAATCTTTCGTAGTCGAACCACACGACGTCGTCGACATCCACGTGATGCCGGAAATGCTTGTAACGGATGTCTTCGTAAGTGCCGTAGGACGCGCCGCAGAGCCAGGTCAGCGTGCGGCCGAGCATGGCGTTGTGCCTGACGCTGCGAAACACCAGGTTATGACCGCACTCGTGGACCAGGTAGGCGGCTATCACCATGGCATGCGCCAGCAGCAGCACGGCGACGCCGTTCACCAGCCACTCATCGGCAAAGAGGCCGGCAAGGCCGAGCGCATAACCCGACACGGCATAGAGCGCCGCGAAGCCGTGGTAGCGCAGCCCTTCCGGCTCGTTAAGGAGCGTGCGAACTCTGGATAAAGTAGCCATAAATCAATGCCTTAGGATTGCATTGAGGACCTGCGTCGGCGTCCACAGGCCGCCGTCCGCCCGGCTGCAAGCTTACACCAAAGCAGTCACCTGCCGTGCAGCCGGAAACCGCAAAACGGCGGCGCCCCTATTTGTATAAACTAGCGCGACTTCCACTGCCGCAGGATCTCCGCATGAAGCTCGTAACCGCCATCATCAAGCCGTTTCGCCTGGACGACGTCCGCAATGCGCTGAACGAAGCCGGTGTACAAGGAATGACGGTGAGCGAAGTCAAGGGATTTGGCCGGCAGCGCGGTCATACCGAGTTGTATCGCGGTGCGGAATACGTGGTGGACTTCCTGCCGAAAGCGAAGATCGAGGTCGCGATTGCGGATGACCGCCTCGATGAAGTCATCGAGGCGATCATCAACAGTGCCAAGACCGGCAAGGTCGGTGACGGCAAGATCTTCGTCACCGAACTCGAACAGGTGTGGCGCATCCGCACCGGCGAAACCGGCGAGAGCGCGCTCTGACGTCTTAAGCCATGCAGAAGGCGTTGAGCTTGTTGCCGTCGAGGTCGCGGAAATAGGCTGCGTAAAAATTCCCCCCGCGCAAGCCCGGCTTTCCTTCGTCCTTGGCACCAAGCGCCATCGCCTTTTTGTACAGCGCATCGACCTTGGCCGTGGAATCGAATACCAGCGCGACCATCACGCCGTTGCCGACCGTTGCTTTCTTGCCATCGTAAGGCTTGATGATGGAGACGGCCGGTGCTGACTCGCTGGTCGACCAGGCAATGAATGTGTCTCCCTCTATGACGCGTTTTGCGCCCATGCTGCCAAACAGTTCGTCGTAAAACTTCGCAGACTTGTCGTAGTTGTTCGTGCCGAGCGTTACATAGCCGATCATCGGTGCTTCCCCCAGGTTGATAAAATTCAGGAATTGCGGTCGTTGGAATTACGGCATCACGGCAAGTTCCGTCGCCGCTTGCATTTTTTCTGTTGCTTATTGCCGGCTGGCGAGCGCCAGCAGGTGTCCGTCCGGGTCGCGGAAAAACGCCATCCACTCCTCTTCGCCGGCCTTGCCGAACTGTCCGTCGCGGTCCTGGAACACCAGTTCGGCATCGCGCTCGAAGGTGACGCCGCGGTCTTTAAGCGCCTGGCTCGCCGTGCCGATGTCGGACACGCGAAAGTAGATGACAGCATCGGTGCTGTGCGGTGCATCGACTCGCTGTATGGACAGCCTGACGCCACCCGCATCGAAAAACATGAGGCCCGGCGGGTTGAACCGGGCAATCATCCTGAGTCCCAGTTGCTCTTCATAAAAGGATTGCGCTTCGTCCAGATCGGTCGAGGTCAGCGCCACCTGGTGCAGGCTGTTGATGGACAATGACGGTTTCATCCGGACCTCCTCTCTGCCGCGTCGCTGGTTCCGAGGCTCGAATAAATGTAGGCCGGCAAAGCGCAGGACAGGCCGATGAACAGGTTCAGCAGCACGAATACCAGCGGCTTTGGCCCTTTGCCCTGCGCACGCCGGTAGAACATCGCGATCCAGAACACCAGTGAGGAGATCAGCAGGTCCGAGGTAAAGCCGCCGGCGGCCGGGTTGACGAACAGTGCCTTGATGAAATTCACCGGTCCGAAGCCCACCGAGGCGAAATGCTGGCCGAAGAAAATCAACGGCACGATGCCGCCGACGATGGCGAACAGCAGGAACAGAGAGCGGATGTTCATGGCCTTTACCCGGTACGGCGTGCTTCAGATAAGGTGCTTTTGCAGCATGCTGGCAAAAACCATGATCCAGATGGCCACGAGTATCGCCTGGCTGGTCGCAAAAAGGCGAAAACGCAGCAACACCTTGTTCGAGGTCAGGTGCACGTAACTGTGGAGGTATCGCAGCAGCACGTAAGCCCACGCCATGGCGACGATGGCGAAGCCACCGACCTCGGTGACGTACGCGATTATAGACACAGTATAGAAGAGTACCGGCGCTTCATAGAGATTGACGACGTGCCTCGAGGCAACCCGGAGTTTTTCCGGTTCCTCGAATCCCTGGTAATCGCGATAGAACTTCGGATTCACAGCGCCCGTCTTGACGGCATTCAGACGCAGGTAGGCAAGGCGGAGCGTGGAGAATGCGGTGAGAAGGAACAGTGCGAAGACAGGATACAGTACCGGCATGAACCCATGACCCCCCAAATCTTACTCTGCCGCAGCCGGCAGCGGCGTATTGTAGACGCGCAACAGACTCCAATGAAAGGTCTGCCCCGCCGTTGCCTTATGGGTATGGCCCAAGGCCGGCTTTCGCTCCATACTCGAAG
>JAKEGN010000088.1 GCA_022615525.1 Woeseiaceae bacterium | reverse complement strand
CCTCGAATCATTGCAGAACAGGGGCCTCGAAACCTCTGTCGCACTGAAACGGTTGCTGGGCCAGGCCGACCGGCAGATGAAACTGATGATCGACAAGGGCACGGGCGTATTCGACGAAAATCCGGTCACCGATCTGCTGAACAACCTGCTTTACTACGTCGCGCGATCGAGCAACGCCGGTGAGCGAATCAGCGAGATCCGCGCCGCCTTCAATCTGTCCGACCTGTTACCAGGCGATGAACAGGTCGAGCATGCGCGGGAAAAACTCTCCGCGCCGAGCGTCAAGCTCATGCAAACGGTGGGATCCGCCATCAAGGAGGATCTCGCGCGGGTCAAGGATGTGCTGGACATCTACGTTCGTACCGGCATGAGCAAGTCATCCGAGCTGGTGCCGCAGCTCGACATGCTGAAAAAGATCAGTGACACGCTCGGAGTCCTGGGTCTCGGCGAACTGCGCGGCGACATCGAGACGGAGATCGAGTCCCTGAAAGCGATCGTGGAACGCGGCGGCGTCGCCAAAGAACAGACGATTATCGAAATCGCATCGACCTTGCTGAAGGTCGAAGACCGACTCGATCGGCAGCTGTTGCGGCTGATCGCTCCCGAGGAACCCGTGGCACCGGGGGCAGACGGGAAGCCCGTGGAGCCCGACGACCCGGAATGCTCCGAGGTGGCCGAGGCCGTGATGCGTGAAAGCATCATTAATCTCGCGCGCATCAAGGAGACGTTCAGCCAGAGTTTGGCCTCACCGGGCGATTCCCAGGGTATCGATGCGATTCCGGCACTCATCCGGGGCATCAAGGCCGGACTCATGATGCTGAACAAGACGCGCGCGATGGAGGTCGTCGACCGCGTTGGCAACCTGTTGCTGCTTTCGTTGCGCGGCAGCGGGCCGCGTCGCCTGACGCAGAAAGAGACCGATCGACTGGCCGATGCGATCGTCAGCATCGAGTACTACATGGAGACGGTAAAAGCAGGTCGCCGGGAACCGTGGTACATGCTGGACAATGCGGAAGCCTGTCTGGCCGTCCTGCGCGACCTCGAGACGCGCCTGAAGAAGGAGAAGACCGAGGAATCGCCGGCCTCGCAAACCCTGAAAGTGTCACGCTCCGAACTCGCCGACGCGGCCCAGCCAGCGGCCGGGAAAATGCAGGCAACCGAAGTCATGCCGATGCAGGTCGTGTCTCGCCGGGCCGAGCACCTCGACCCCGAGCTGCTGGAGCTGTTTATCGAGGAAGCCAAGGAGGAAATCACATCCATCAAGCGCAATCTGCCGCAATGGGCAGAAGCGCCGGATGACATGGAGACGCTCATAACCGTACGTCGCTCCTTCCATACACTCAAGGGCAGCGGGCGCATGGTCGGTGCCGAGCGTATCGGCGAGTACAGCTGGGCGATCGAGAATCTTCTGAACAAGCTGATCAATCGCACGCTCGCACGAACCCCGCCAATGATCAGTTTCATACAGCAGGCGGCGGCCGTGGTCCCCGAGCTGGTCGAGCAGCTCGAAGTCGGAACGGAGCCGGCCGCAGACGTCAACCTGATCATGGCCCGTGCCAACGCGTTTGCGGAGGGCGATCCGAACGCTGCCGTGCTGACTATTGCCGCATCCAAAGCCGAGGCCAAAGCTGAGGAACCGCCCGCACTGGAGATGGATCCGGTCCTGCTGGACATTTTCTCCAAGGAAACCGCCGGCCATCTGAAAGTCATCAAGGATTACATCGAGGCCTGCCAGGGCCACCGGCCGCCATTCCACGTGACAGACAAGCTGTATCGCGCGTGTCACACCTTGCATGGCAGTGCCAACATGGCGAATGTCGAGCGCGGTGTTGCAGTGGCCGGCGCGCTGAATCGCTTCGTTCGCCGGGTCTACGACCATAAGGTCGGTTTCATGCAGTCCGGGGTCGATGCGATCAAGGCCGCCGCAAAGGCCATTACGACTATCGTTGCAGACATCAATCAGGCGCAACGCAGCCGCAGTGACTATCGGGTGCTCATCGAGCATATCAACAAACTGGCCAATGCTGTCGAACCGCCGCGTGCGCCCGAGCCGGAACCGGAGCCGGAAATTGCAGTCGTCATGGAAGCGGGCGACGACAGCGGCGAGGAGGCGGGATACGACGCCGAAATCGCGGCAATTTTTTCCGAGGAAGCAGCGGAACTGCTGGAGGCTGCCGACCAGGCGCTGGTTGCCTGGAGCAAGGACAAGAAGGATCGGAAATACGTCGAGGAACTGAAGCGCCACCTTCACACGCTGAAGGGTGGCGCCCGAATGTCCGGCATTACGGCGATGGGCAACCTGAGCCACGAGCTGGAAGCACTGCTGATCAGTGTCGACGAAGGCAGGGTGCGGACCGGCCCGAAGGTGGACGCACTGCTGCAGCAAAGCATCGATGAGTTGCATCGCATGCGCGATACGGTTACGGCGGGCAAGAGAGTCGTTGCCGCTGCGGAACTCGAGTCGCGCATTCGAAGCGTCAACTCGGGTGTGCCACTGGTCGATACGATCGTCGTGCCGCCGGCGAAGAAGGATGATCTCGAGAGCGTGGAAGCTGTATCCGTCAGGTTCACGTCGGAACCCGAAGATACGGTCAGTATGGTCATCGTCGATGCCCCTGCGGTACCACAGCCGCCACCGTCCAGGCTTGAACCGACACAGCAACCGCCGAGGCCGGAACCGCCGGCTCCGGCGCAGATTCCGGCACAAACACCCGCACGCGGTCCCGCACAGATTTCGGCACGTGGCAGCGCACATGTTCCCGCACAGAGTCCCTCGCAGTTTCCCCCACAGGATTCCACACGGAGCCCCACACGGATTCCGACGCAGACTCCCACACGTGTCCCCGAGAAGCAGCCGGAACCCCCGGTGTTCAGGCCGGCGGGTATACCCGTGGTCGAGCCCGAAGCGCCGATGCTTCCGCTTACCGGGGAGCCGCTCCTCGCAGAGCAGGCGGTGTCAGCCGAGCTTCGCGCGTTGCCATCGAGAGGTGGTGAGGGACGGCAGGAGTTTGCGCGCATCGATGCGGAGCTCCTCGAGGACCTGTTGAACGCCGCGGGCGAAATCAGCATCTATCACTCGCGCCTCAATCAGCAGGTGAAGACTTTCGAGTTTCATGTCGAGGAGCTTGAACAGACGGTGGCGCGACTTCGGGACCAGTTGCGCAAACTCGAGATCGAGACGGAGGCGCAGATCATGCACGGGCACCAGGAGACGCTGGTTGCCCAGGACTTCGATCCGCTGGAACTCGATCGATATTCGAACATCCAGCAGCTGTCGCGCGCCCTCGCCGAGTCCGCGAACGACTTGAACAGCCTGAAAGACCTGTTGCGCGGCCAGATATCCGAAGCGGAAACGCTGCTGGTGCAACAACAGCGCGTGACGGCCGAGTTGCAGGACGGCCTGATGCGCACCCGCATGGTTCCGTTCCAGCGCCATGTGCCGCGGCTGACGCGGCTGGTGAGGCAGGCCGCGGTGGAATCCGGAAAACGGGCGGAACTTGCGGTCGAGGGTGCATCCGGTGAACTCGACCGCCAGGTGCTCGACAAGATGTTGCCGCCGTTCGAACACATGATGCGCAATGCAGTCGTGCACGGTATCGAGAAGCCGGAAGTCAGGCAGGCAGCCGGCAAGCCTGCGACCGGCCGGATAACCATTAGGTTGCACCGCGAAGGCGCCGAAATGGTGATCGACGTGGCGGACGACGGCAGTGGCCTGAACGTGCCCGCAATTCGCCGCAAGGCATTTGAGAAAGGCTTGCTGAATCCCGAGAGCAAGGTTTCCGACGAAGAGATAATGCAGCTTATTCTAACGCCGGGATTCAGCACGGCGAGTACTGTCACGCAGACGGCCGGGCGCGGCGTAGGCATGGATGTCGTCGCGAATGAAATCAAGAAACTCGGCGGGTCGTTGCAGATCTCATCCGTCACGGGGCAGGGCACCAACTTTACGATTCGCCTGCCATTCACGCTCGCGATTACACAGGCGCTGATCGTTCGAACCGGAGAGGAGGTTTACGCGCTCCCGCTGCCTACCGTCGAAGGCGTAGCCCGCATCTCGCGCGCCGATCTCGAGCGCATGCTGAGCCAGAGCGAGCCGAGCTACGAGTACGGGGAACAGACTTACCGCTTCCGGCATTTGGGCATGTACCTGGGAGGGCAATCGGCAAAGCTTCCGGAGGACGACAGTTTCGTGCCGGTGATCCTGGTACGGGCAGGCGATCACTCCGCTGCGCTGCTGACCGATGAAATGAT
>JAKEGN010000430.1 GCA_022615525.1 Woeseiaceae bacterium | reverse complement strand
CCTCGACTTCCGAAAAGCCGAGAAGCTCCACCCAGGCGGTGCTGATGACCGGGATGCCCACAGAAACGCCGTATCCAACCAGCGCCATGTAAAGCGACAACAGGATCGAGCGCCACGAATCATAAGGGGTCCGGTGCCTGTCGAGATGCGGAACGTTGTCCGTTTTCAATGAGGCTTACTCATTGCCGGCGACCTCGGCATATGCCCGTTCGATTGCTTCATCCTGTACGGCGTCGAAGAACTCCGCTGCTGCCGTGTCACTGCCTGCCAGGCTCTCCCGGCTGGCGGCAAGATCGACCGATTCGCGAATTTCCTCGAGGTCCATTCCTTTGCCCGCCAGCGCCGAGACCTGCCCGGTCAGGGATTCGAAATAGTCGCTGAGCCTGGCGATCAGCATGCGGTCGTGCAGCGCCGGGCCGTGGCCCGGGACGATGACCGAGAAATCGAGCTCGTCGATAAAGCGGAGAGCGTCAAGCCATTCGCCAGGATACCCATGGCCGCTGTACGGCATGACATCGACCAGGTCCCCCGCGGCCAGGATTTGCAACCTGGGGAAGTGGATGACCAGGTCGCCACGCGTATGGCCGCGCTGCGGGTGCACGGTAAACGTTGCTACGCCGGCATCCACGGTGAAGGCTGAATCGATGGTCACCGACGGGCCGGTGAAGCTTGCATCGCGATTGGCGTCCAGCCAGGCTTGGGCGCGGCCGACGCGCGCGGTCTGGGCAGCGAGTTCCTGGTCCGAGAATCGGCTGCCGTCGCGTTTGATTCCGGTTACCAGTTGCTCGCGGGCCGCCGGCAGTTGTTGCTGCAGCTCCGCGACGCGCTCGGTGTGAGCGGTCGCTGCCCGCTCCGGTATGTCGATCGCCTGCGTTGCGTGGCCGAGTATCCGGAGTTCCTCGCCGAAGGCCTCCCGGTAAAGCGTATTTCCGAGCGTATGGTCTCCGTGCCAGTGCGTGTTGATGAGATAACGCACCGGTTTCCGCACCGTGTTCCTCGTGAACTCGATGATGGCCTCGACATCGGCGCGACCTTCCTGCGCGTCGACGACGATAAGGTAGTCCTGTGCTTCGACGATCAGGGAATTGCAGTCATTGAATCGATTGTTCGCGGGTTGCAGCGCCGCCCATGCGCCGCTTTGCAGTTCGGTGATCTCGATTGCACCGGCCACGGTCGAAAACAACGCAATTGGCAAGAGCAACGATCGTAACAACACCATCTGAAACACCTTTGAACGGCGAATCCCGGACCAGAAGTTCGACCAGAGACTACCTGCTTTGGGTATCGGGAGCCAATCCAGGGACCGGCACGGAGAATTGAATCGGACCGCGGCATGCAGGATACTGGCGCCGTTCGGTCACGAGGAGCGGTGGATGAATATCTGGGACCCGTTCCATCCGTTTGCATACTTTCTGCACACCACGCTGGGTGTCGCCGGCGTCCTCGGTGCAATTCTTGCGCTTTCAATGACCAAGGGTTCGGGTCGCCACATCCTGGCCGGGCGCACTTTCGCCGTGGCGGCTGCTGTTGCGGCCGGAACGGCAATTGCGTTCAGTTTTACCGCGTTCGCGCCCATGGCAATCGCCAGCAGTGTGCTGACGGTCAGTTCCATCGGCAGCGCCTTCCTTGCTCTGCGCAGCAAGAGTCCGCGCGTAACCGCCAGCGAGGTGTTGACGGCTTCACTGATGGCATTCGCGGTGATCTGGTTGCTGGCCGGAGTTGCGTTGTCCGTGCCGCAGGGCGGACTGTTGTGGATTCCGCCGTTGGTATTGGCCGGTTTTGCTGCGGCGTTCCTGTTCAATGACATACGTTTCATCCGGCTCGATGATATCGGACGCAAAGCGATTCGCTTGCAGCGTCATCTGTCCCGGATGACGTTTGCGTTCGTAGTAGCGGTGCATGCACCCATCGTCGTTTTCGCTGACGACCTTGGCATACACCCGGGCATTGCGTTCTATTGCCCGTTCCTTATCTGGCCTGCGATCGTCCTGTACTTCAGGACGCGTTTGCACAGGGGCCTCTATAACTCCATCGTCATGAACCGGGTGAACGGATCGTCGGGGTAGTTTGCAAAGGGTCCGCAGTACTCGAATCCGAATTTCTCGTAAAGCGCGAGCGCCGGCGTAAACGCGGGGCCGGAGCCTGTCTCGAGGCTCAAACGCCTGTATGACCGCCTGACCGCGACATCGATCAGATGCGCCAGCATCGCCGAGCCGACACCCTGCCCTAGGAAGGCATCCGCGGTGCGCATTGACTTGATCTCGCCGTGATCGGGATCCAGTTCCTTCAGCGCCCCGCAACCCATCAGGTTGGTGTCGTTCCACGCCGTCCAGAATGTGATGTCCGGGGCCCGCAATGCGGATGAATCCAGAGCGTGAACGCACTGCGGCGGGGAGTCCCTGGCCATCGCCGCGAGGTGTTGGGTCAGCAGGGCGGCAATTTCGACACCGGTCAGGTCGTCTTCGACAATACGCATACCGAAAAATGTGCCGGATTTATTTTTGCGCTGCAAGAACCGGGTCGCACTTTCCCGGTGCAATACAGATCCGCCAGGTTTTTCAGGGATAGATG
>JAKEGN010000429.1 GCA_022615525.1 Woeseiaceae bacterium | reverse complement strand
CATTTCGCCCATGAACGCGGCCTTGGAGATACCGCAGCCGGCCCACTTGATGGTTTTTGCGCTGGTTGGCGCAGCGGCCAGCACCGGTCCACTCATCACCGCGGCGGCCACACCGCTGGCAACGACAATCTGAAGTAGAAAACGCATGACTTACTCTCCTGGAGCTTAAGGGTTCCCCATCCGTGGCCGATCGTCCACTTATAATTGTTTCATCTTTGCAAAGATTAGACGAATACCCTCGGAATTAGAATTTTAGTAATCGGTTAAATGCTGACATTCGACTCACGGCGTCGTCGGGCCGCAGGCGTTCCGCGTACCTGCTGCCCGGGCAATCTCGGCAAGTCAACGCGATTGAATAAAATTTTTGCACCACCAGGCGCCTCGCGCGAACCGGTCAGTGCCTGCGGAACCGCCTTCGTGCGCCGCCGTCGCCCGGCCGAAATCAACGGCGGCGACGGGGTCCGGCCACACCGCGCACGGGCGGCGATGAAGGTCCTGCGTGGGTCGAATCGCGACGGATGTCCGGCACCGGCAGCCCGAACCTTGCGTGCTTGATTGCCTGGATCCGGTCACGCAACGCCGCCGCCTGTTCAAACTCGAGATTGCGCGCATGGTCATGCATCTGCTTTTCCAGTTTGCCCAGGGTGCGCGCCATTTCTTCCGGCGAAAGCGCCTCGTAGCGCGCGCTTTCCTCGGCGGCCAGCAGCATCGCGGTCCCGCGGCGCTGGACGCGACCCTGGGGAACTCCCTCGATGATGTCCTTGACCGCCTTCACAATGCCGCGGGGCGTGATGCCGTGCTCGGCGTTGTAGGACAATTGCCGGTTGCGGCGGCGTTCGGTTTCTTCCAGCGCCGCACGCATCGAGTCGGTCATGCGGTCGGCATAGAGGATTGCCCGGCCGTGCAGATGTCGCGCCGCACGACCCATCGTCTGGATCAGGGACCGGGTCGAGCGCAGGAAGCCTTCCTTGTCGGCGTCGAGAATTGCCACCAGCGACACCTCGGGCAAATCCAGTCCTTCACGCAGCAGATTGATTCCGACCAGAACATCGAACACGCCGGCCCGAAGGTCGCGGATAATCTCGACCCGCTCGACGGTGTCGATGTCGGAGTGCAGGTATCGGACCTTCACACCGTGCTCGGCCAGGTATTCCGTCAGGTCCTCGGACATGCGCTTCGTCAGGGTCGTAACCAGGACCCGCTCGTTGGCGGCAGCTCGCCGGCGAATCTCGGAAAGCAGATCATCCACCTGCGAGGCCACGGGCCGCACCTCCACTTCCGGATCGACCAGACCGGTCGGCCGCACGACCAGATCGATGACGGTGCTGGAATGCTCCAGTTCATAAGGACCCGGCGTCGCCGAAACGAACAGGGTCTGTGGCATCAGCCGCTCGAATTCCTCGAATTTGAGCGGCCGGTTGTCGAGGGCTGACGGCAGCCGGAATCCGTACTCGACCAGGGTTTCCTTGCGGGCGCGATCGCCACGGTACATGCCACCGACCTGCGGCACGGTCACATGGCTCTCGTCAATTACCAGCAATGCGTTGTCGGGCAGATAGTCGATCAGGGTCGGTGGCGGCTTGCCCGGCGCGCGCCCGGACAGGAACCGAGAGTAGTTCTCGACACCCGGGCAATAGCCCACCTCCTGCAGCATTTCGATGTCGAGGCGGGTCCGGCTCTCGAGCCGTTGCGCCTCAACCAGTTTGTCCGCCGCGCGCAGTTCCGCCAGCCGCTCGCGCAACTCGTTCTTGATTGCCTCGATCGCCTCCAGCACAGTGGTGCGGTCGGTAACGTAGTGCGACGAGGGGAAAACAGTGGCACGAGCCAGTTTGTTCACCACTTCGCCGGTCAGCGGATCGAATTCGGCCAGCGCCTCGATCTCTTCACCGAACAACGTCACGCGAATGGCCAGTCGATCCGACTCCGCCGGGTAGATATCGACCACATCGCCGCGCACGCGAAAGGTGGCGCGCTGCAGCTCCATATCATTGCGCGTGTACTGCAATTCGGTGAGGCGCTTCAGGATGGCACGCTGATCCATGATCGCGCCGGTCCGCAGATGCAGAATCATCTCATGGTAGGACTCGGGATCACCGAGGCCGTAGATGGCGGAAACGGTGGCCACGATGATGGCATCATGCCGTTCGAGCAGCGCCTTGGTGGCGGACAGGCGCATTTGCTCGATATGCTCGTTGATCGACGCGTCTTTCTCGATATAGGTGTCGGAGGATGGAACATAGGCCTCCGGCTGATAGTAGTCGTAGTAGGAAACAAAATACTCGACCGCGTTGTGCGGAAAAAAGTCGCGCATCTCGGCGTACAGCTGGGCCGCAAGCGTCTTGTTCGGCGCCAGGATCAGTGCCGGGCGCTGCACCGCCTGAATCACATTGGCGACGGTGAAGGTCTTGCCGGAACCGGTGACTCCCAGCAAGGTCTGGAAGGCTTCCCCCTGTGCGAGCCCGTCGAGCAGCGCGCGAATGGCCGCCGGCTGGTCGCCGGCCGGGGCAAACGGGCTTTCAAGGCGAAACTCGGACATGGACTTTGGACGCGACGGAGCAGCAGGTATAGTACCGCAATT
>JAKEGN010000087.1 GCA_022615525.1 Woeseiaceae bacterium | reverse complement strand
TGGTGAAGGGCGCCACCCGTGATCATGTCCTTGCCGTTGCGCGAAAGCACGGCTACGCGGTCAATCGCAACGCGCAGAAACTGCGCCACAAGCGAACCAACACGATAGCCGTTTCACTGGATTTTCACTCGCACAAACAAAACCATATTTCCGATCCGTTCATTTTCGAGTTGCTGGCGGGCGTTGCGGAAGCGCTCGGCGACCTGAATCAGGACCTGCTGCTTTGCGCGCCCGACCATAACGATGCCGACGCATTCCAGCAAATGCTCCTGTCCCGCGGCGCGGACGGGTTCATCGTGCTGGGGCAGGGGCATCGCGAAGACATGCTGGAAGCCTTTGCCGCCACCGGCGCGCCACTCGTCGTCTGGGGCGCAGCGAGCCCGCACACCCGATACTGCGTTGTGGGGAGCGACAACTTTCTCGGTGGCCAGCTCGCGGGCCGCTACTTCATCGGCAAACGGCGCAAGCATTTTCTTTTTTTCGGTGACACCTCGTTCCGCGAGATCCAGTTGCGCAGGGACGGTTTGCAGCAGGTGGCGGCCGGCAAGAACGGCGACATCAGCATAGACACCCTGTCGCTCAACAATTTTTCGTACGAGGCGGCATTCCAGGCTGCGACGAGATATCTCGCCGAAGCCAAACAAATACCCGATGCGGTATTCGCGTTCAGCGATACCGCTGCAATGGCTTTTGTCTGCGCGTTTCGCGATGCCGGGATCGAGGTCGGAAAGGACGCATCGATCGTCGGCTACAACGACATCCCATCGGCCGCGTACTTCAGCCCGCCGGTCACAACAATCAAGCAGGACATACACCAGGCCGGCAAACAGCTCGTGTCGAGCCTGATGCGATTGCTCGAGGGCGAGGCAGCGCCGTCAACGACAATTCACACCGAGTTGATCGTTCGCCGGACCTGATGAACATTGATTCGGTGCCGGTGTTCACTTATTTGACTTGTTTGTAGATTCGGTGCCGGTGTTCACTTATTTGACTTGTTTGCGCGGACCGCAAACAAGTCAAATAAGCGAACACCGGCACCAAGGATCTTGCGCCGAAGGTAGGCGTACACCTCGAGCAGCGGCAGTTCTTTGGGACAGACGTCGTGGCAGGCCATCATGCCTATGCAACCGAAGACGCCCTCGTCGCTGGAGACGACTTCGAACCAGGCATCGTCGTCGCGGGAATCGCGCGGGTCCATCATGAATCGCGCCATGCGATTCAGGCCCGCGGGACCGGCGAATCCGGGTTTGAGGTTGGCGACGCCGCAGGACGCCACGCAACAGCCGCATTCGATACAGCGGTCCGATTCGTAAATTGCAAGCGACTCTTCGTCGCTAATGCGCTCCTCCGGTGCGGCGGGATCGAATGGCGCCCGTTCGTGGACCCAACCCTCGACATTCTGCACCATGTCGCGAAACCATCGTCCGGTATCAACGGACAGGTCGCCGATGAGTTCGAATACGGGCAGCGGATAGAGACGAATGTGATCCGGGAGGCTCGCCGTCAGGGTTCGGCAGGCCAGCATGGGACGCCCGTTTACCAGCATGCCGCAAGAGCCGCAGACCGCGGAGCGGCAGGAGAAATCGAACTGCAGGCTCGCATCCTGTTCCTCGCGCAGCCGCGTCAGCACGATATAGAGCGTCATGTATGGCGACTCGTCAATTTCGAATCGCTGCGTATGCGGCTTTGCCGCCGGGTCCTGCGGATTGAAGCGGAACACCTCGACGGTCAGGCGGCGCGGCTGTTCGGCTGTTGTCATTTGTGCGCTCCGGCGGCAGTGCTGATCGCTTTCCACGCGCCCCATTTCATGCGCGATCCCGGGGCTTCCTCGCTTGCAAGCCGGCCTTCGGCATCCTGCGCGGCCTGGACCTGTGCGTTGTACTGCTCGATGGACATTCCGAGTTCTATGCGTTCCGCCTTGCCGTAGCCGCGATGGCCGGGTGGCAGGTCCAACAGCCCCACCGGTTCGTAACTGAGCCGCGGTTCCGCCTCGTCCGCCGGCCAGCGTGCCAGCGTGCGTTTCAACCAATGCCGGTCGTCACGCAACGGAAAGTCGCGTCGAAAATGGGCGCCCCGGCTTTCGGTACGCGCCAGCGCGCCGCTTGCAATCACGATGGCGAGCCGGATCATGCCCTCGAGCCGCAACGCATCGCTGAGTTCGGGGTTCATGCCGGGTACTTTCGACTGCAGCACCGCACGCCCGCAGTCACGAAGGCAGTCCCGCAGCTCGTCGACCGCCTGCTGCAATCCGGGTCCGTCGCGGAAGATGCCGACCTTGTTGATCATGACTTCGGCCATGCGTGACTGGATCTCGTAGATGCGCGGACCCTCGCCGCTCCGGGCGAGCCATGCGGCAATACCGGCGTTGCAATCCTCGAGAAAGCGCCTGGCGAGTGCCGTGCCGGTATCGAGGGTGTCGCGCGCGGCAAACGCCGCCACGCTGCGACCGACCAAACGGCCTGCGACGACGGTTTCGGCCAGGCTGTTGCCGCCGAGCCTGTTGAAGCCATGCATGTCCCAGCAGGCCGCTTCACCGGCCGCGAACAGGCCGGCCATGCCGTAAGCCTGGCCGTCCTTGTTCACGCGCACGCCACCCATGGAGTAATGCTGTGTCGGTCGCACGGGAATGAGGCTTTTCGCCGGATCGATGCCGGCGAAGTCGCGGCAGATCTCCACCACCTCCCGGAGCTTCACATTCAGGTGTGCCGCGCCGAGATGGCGCAGGTCCAGCCACAGGTGAGCTCCGTGACCGGAGTCCGCGCCGTTACCGTTTTGAATCTGATCCATCATGTGACGCGACACCACATCGCGGCTGGCGAGTTCCTGTTTTTCGGGCTCCATCTGCACCATGAAGCGCTCGAGTTTGCCGTTCAGCAGGTAACCACCGTCGCCGCGACAGCCTTCGGTCACCAGGATGCCGCTCGGCCACAGCCCGGTCGGATGGAATTGCACCGCTTCCATGTTGCCGAGCGGCACCACGCCGGTTGCCATTGCGATCGCCGCGCCGCTGCCGTAGTTGATGGTCGCGTTGGTTGTGTACTTGCCGTAAATGCGGCCGTAACCGCCGGTTGCGATGACGGTGGCCGTCGCGAGTACCGCGGTGAGTGCGCCGGTACGCAGCGACCGCGCGACCGCGCCGTGACAGCGACCGTGCTCGTGTATCAACGCCAGTGCCTCGTAGCGGTCCCACACGTCGATACCGAGGCGTATGACTTCGGAGTCGACGGCATACAACACGGCGTGGCCGGTGCCTGCGCTGGCGTAACAGGTGCGCCACTTCGCCGTGCCGCCGAAGTCGCGGTGCATCAGCAGGCCGGCGTTCTTCTCTTCTTCGCGGATCACGACCGACGCACCCTTGACGAAATAGGTATTGTCGCCAGGCCGGACCCGCGTCCACGGCACGCCGAAATGCGCCAGCTCGCGCACTGCGCGCGGCGCCTCTTCGACGAAAATTCTTGCCACTTCCTGGTCGGCGCCCCAGTCCGAGCCGCGCACCGTATCGAGGAAATGCCAGTCCGGATTGTCTCCTTCACCTTTCACGCAATTGCCGAGAGCCGCCTGCATGCCGCCCTGTGCGGCACAGCTGTGGCTGCGCCGCGGCGGCACCAGCGACAGGATGATGACGCGCAGACCGGCCGCGGCGGCCTCCATTGCACAGCGTTCGCCGGCCAGGCCACCGCCGATGACGAGCACGTCCGTCGTGTGCAGGCTTTCGTTCTTCATGCATTATCGCCGAGAAGAAATGCAAGCGGCGGATCGAGCCATCCAGCCAGCACCGCGAGCGTCACCACGCCGAATCCCAGGATCGCCCAGAACAGGAACCGTTCGATGCGGTGCAGCGTCGAACGGTTCAATGTCTTGCCGGCACCCCATTTCACGGCAAACCGGTACAGCCCAACACTGGCGTGGAATTCGACACACAGGAGCAGCAGCGCATACACGGGCCAGAGCCCGCCCTGCACGCGCGCAAGCGTCGTGGCCGACTCGATCCCGGTACGCTCGCCGAACAGCGGAGTCAGCACATCGAGGCCCAGCAGGACGATGTGAAAGCTGCCGAGTACCACGAGGACCATGCCGGTCCGCACCTGCCATATCCACAGCATCGACTCGAGATGCGGGGCAAATGCGGGCGCACCCGCCGATTGCGGCCAGCCTCGGCCGGATTCTTGCAGGTCCGCGGCCAGCGACTGCAGTTTCCTGCGCTCGCGCAGTTGCGCGGGAATCTTCCGCGCCGCGAACACGGCATGCACGAGAAACAGGACGATGACGCCGACGACGGTCGGCTGGGCAATGTAGTAGTCCTCGAGCAGGCCGGCGAGCCAGTCGAATCCCCGGGCACCGGTGAGGATGGAACCCACGAGTACCATATGGCCCCACATGAACAGCGCCAGGGCGACGCCGCTCAGGCCGCTGACCAGCTCATAGAGCAACTCCCTGCCGGCCGTGGATGTCCCCTGCGAGCCGGTTCTTCTGTTTGTCTTGCCTGGCATGCCAGCGGATTCTCTGAGGAAAACCGGGTCCTTGCCATCAGTACATAGCGCAAGGGTGCCCGCGCAAGG
>JAKEGN010000428.1 GCA_022615525.1 Woeseiaceae bacterium | reverse complement strand
CTCATGCCCTTCCGGATCCTGCTGGAACGCCGGCGTATCTTTCATGTAGTTGTGAAAACGGCGCATCACGCGATCGTACGGCGATGAATCGAGCACCCGGGCTTTCGGCAGGCCGAGCGCACCCACGCCTTTCAACAAGCCGCTGCGCAGGTGATCGAGCGGACCCTTTTGCAGGTAACGCGCCGTCGGCCGCGGGATCCGTATGCCGGCCGCGTCGCCGTGACGGCGGTACACTTCCGGAAACGTCCCCTTGCTCGCCCAGACACGGTCTTCGACCGGGTTCACGTTGATGAAAAACCGCAGGATCCGGTCGCCGTTGGTGGCGCCGTAGGCGCCCGCATCGATGTGCACCAATTCGTTGCTGGCGTGGGGTTTCAAGTTCCGTCCTTTTTCCTGGATCGGCCGGAAGCTGCAGGTGCCGACGGTCCAGTCGCGCGTCAGGCCCGGCATGCTGCTTCGCAGGAAGCTCCCGATGTCGTCGCTCAACCCCGTGAGCACACGACGCACGCGTTCCGCGGTCGCCAGGTCGGCAGCGTCCAGCCCGCTCACGTGGCCGGCCTCAGGGTGGTAAGAGATATTTTTCAGTTTCAACAGATTAGGGAGCTCTACTCGAAAGAACTCCAGGTCTGTAGCGGCCGGCAACGGCACCGGTGAGCGGGGAAAATACACGATCGCGCCCTCTTCTAGCGCATCGGACAGGTCACGGGGACCGGCGGCGGCCAGCCTGTCCTGATCAAAGGTCATCAGCATGTTCGAACACTCCGTGCCCGTCTTGTGGTTGGCGGCTGATTATAGTCCAGCCACACCGGAATGGGTCGACATAACGCGATGCCCAGGCAGGTACCGCGGGAGTATTCAGCTTCCATTCAGCGATCCGCGCGCAGCATACCGTCAAACAAGAGGGAGACGATATGAACGTCATCACCGGTCCCGACGCCGTCCGCACTGCCCGGTCCGTCACACAGAATCGCGCCATCGACAAGGCCAGGCGGATCGTCATCGGTTTCCTGGTTCTCGCCGCGTTCGCTTTCATCGATCGCGCCTCTGCCGATACCGCGCCAACCATACGGCTGTTCCCGACGACCGTGGTGGATGACCTGCGCCAGACCAGCTCGGTGGCAAAGGAAATGGAGACCGGGCTGCAGGAAGTCATCGGCCGGCTCGACCAGCAACAGCAGCTGTATGCGCAAAGCAAATGCGAGGGCGCGGAGAATGATCCCGGTTGCCAGCGCCTGTCGCGCCAGCTCGGGGCGACCTACCTCGAAATGCTCGGCATCATGGAACAGCGTTTGCCGGACATGGAACACACGGTGAACAACACCCGGCTCAGTCTCGAGAAGCGCCTGCGCAGCGAACTCGGCAACAAGATGACCCCGTGGACGCTGCAGGAAACGCTGCTCGGCGGCAATCCGCAGCAGACCGCCAGCGTCGCCGGCCCGTCGATGCGTGGCAAATCCGGGATGCGACTATCCGAACGATTCCGCCAGTACTACCAGCTGGTCGCCTCCTCCGGCAGCCAGAGCGACCAGTCACTGGCCGTACTCGCATCGGATATTTACCTCGACATGGACGAAACCAGCACGCTGATCGCGAGAACCCGCGAGGAAATTGCGCGCGCCACGCTCATCGAACAGCTGAACCAGTCCTTCGGCACGATCACGCCGGAGATGATGGAAGTCGTCGACGGCGTCAAGTCGATCCTGTTCGGCGACGAAGCGAGCCGCGTGCAGGTCGCCGGCCCGCCTCCGGGCAGCATCGAGCAGGCTTACCGCAGTCCGCTCGAAAACTGAGCGGCAACGACTACAGGATTTTCCAGGGAGAACGTCATGAGCAGCATCCGTTTCCGCGTGTCGGCACCAATACTGATCGCAATACTCGCCGGCAACCTGCTGCTGGCATCCTGTGCCAGCACCCCGCCCTGCAGCGGCAGCACCAGCAAGAACCTGGAAACCGCGATCGATGACGTGAAACGCACCCTTACCAGCGGCTGCGAAGCACATTTCGATCGTTACTATGACGAACTCCTGCGCGTTGCCGAAGGCGACCCGAAACCGGAGAACAAGCGCATCTTCAGCGACTTCCTCGTGTGGTCGAGCGACGAAGGGCTGTTGAGCCAGCGGCAGGCAAAGGACTACTACAACCGCTATTTCAACGTGAAGTTCATGTCGATGCAGGGCGATTACAACAACTGCTCGCACACCTGCCCGCGCCGTGAGCGGGTGATGATCGACATGGAACGCGAGCTCAGCGACAAGGAACGCGGCCTGCTGCGCGTGAGCCTGGACAACGAGGGATACTACCGCGCGGACGAACTCTACCAGGAAATCGAGCTCGTCCTCGAAGCGACCTGCACCGCCTGCGCGGCCGGAAACTGAAGCGTCGTCCGTGGCATGCGCAAAGCCAACAGCGAGCACTTCATCCAGGGATTGACGGCGGGTGCGTTCGGCTCCTTCGTCGGCGCCGCCGCCATACTCTATGTACTCGCCCGCACGCGGGTCATCAGTTTCCCGGGCGAACAACACGTCAGCGACTGGCTGCTGTGGGCCTACACCAACCTCGGCTCTTCGATACCCGTCTTTGCCGTGCTTCTGATCGCGTACTTTGTAACGCTGCGGCGTCTGCGCAATGCGCTCGCCGGCGCGCAACCCTTGAACGAGATCGTGCAACTCGATCACCTGACCGAGATCTGGACCACGCTGTTCTTCGGCACCGGGG
>JAKEGN010000427.1 GCA_022615525.1 Woeseiaceae bacterium | reverse complement strand
TGGCATCCAATTTTTCGTGGTGTAATCCGCAAAACCTCCCTGGAGCCTGATTTTCCGTATGGCTGAGCACACTCTCAAGGAAGGCCATCGCGGAGCGCAGCGCAAGATCCGCCTTGGCTTCGGTGAACTTTACGCATCCGCTGGGGACCATATCGCCCACTTCTATTCCAGCCGCGAGGAGTGGCACTCCGTTTTTGCGGGTTTTCTCACCGCCGGCCTCCAGGACGGCGACAAGTGTGTGTACTTTCAGAAGGCCGGGTCGGTTGGCGACGTCGCCAGTCAGTTCACAACGGATGAGGACATTCTCCTCAGGAATGCATGCAGTACCGGGCAGCTCGAGTTTCACCGCGGTGAGAGTGATTCTCACGACATGCGAGCCCTGCTCGCGGACGCACTGGCGGAGATCCCTGGAAAATACCCGAGGCTGCGCTGGGCCGGTGACATGACCTGGTCACTTGGAAAACACTCCGCGCAGCAACTGATGGAGTGGGAATCCCATTGCAACCACTTTGATCAATCGCAAGCGATTTTCCTTTGCCAATACGATCTGAGTTCCTTTTCCGGGCGCGTCGTAATGAATGCCTTGCAGACTCACCCGCTCTGCATTGTTGGCGGCTCGATCCACCGAAATCCTTACTTCATACGGTCCTCCACTTCCTAGGTATCCTTCCGTCCGCTTCCCAGACTTCAGCTCCGATAAGCCATGAAAAAATCGTCGCAGCCAATTCAACCAGCACCCCTGCATAGCCCTGACCTCATGAGGTCCTTGTGGGGGCTATTGATGACCGCAACCGGCGGCAACAGCGTTGGCGAACGCGCGCGGCTCATTGCAACGGCCCTGCCCTCGCTGCTGCCCTGCGATCTGGGAGGCATCGCGATTTTCGAGGAGGAAGCCCGGACCTGGGAACTGGTGTTCCAGAAACACGACCAACTCCTGCGCGGGGAGGATGCCGGACGAACTGCAACGGCTATGGAACCTTGCCTGCTCGAGGCGCTGACGACTCCGTCACTGCTCATGCTGGCGCCAACAGCAACAGCCGACGCACCCGGGATTCCGGAGGTGCTGTTGCAGGCCGGTATCGGGCTAATGTGCCTCGCGCCAATGACGACGGTCAGCCGACGGCTCGGCGTCGTCGTGATCGCAAGGTCCGGCACTGAAGACTTTTCGCCGGACGAGCAGCTGTTCATCTCCACGCTCGCTGAGCATTCCGCCATGGCGTTCGAAAACCTCCACCTGCAAAAGACACTTGCGGAATTCTCGAGTCAATTGCAGAAGCGCCACGAACTGATCCTGGATGCCGCCGCGGAAGGTATCTACGGGTTGGATCACAAAGGCCACGTCACTTTCGCCAACAAGGCGGCCACGGAGATCCTGGGCTGGCAGGACCGCGACATTTTTGGCAGGCCACTGCACGAGGTTCACCATCATTCACATGCTGACGGCACGCCGTATCCGCTGGAGGAGTGCCCGATCAACGCCGCGATAAAGGACGGAGAGATCCACCGCGTGGACAGCGAGGTGTTCTGGCGCAGCGACGGCTCTTCGGTCTGCGTCGAGTACATCAGTTCGCCGATCCTGCGCAACGGCAAACCGGACGGCGCGGTTGTCGTATTCCAGGACATCTCCCGGCGCAAAGAGATCGAAGCCCAGCGCGAGAAAGCGTATGGCGAGATAAAACGCCTGAAGGACGAGCTCGAACAGGAACGCGACTATTTGCGGGACGAACTCAATGTCACCGTCAATTTCGGCGACATCATCGGCGAGAGCGAAGCATTGCAGCGAACTCTTGCGCAGGTCGAGGCGGTTGCCGCAACGTCGGCCAATGTATTGGTGCTCGGCGAATCCGGTGTCGGCAAGGAAATGGTGGCCCGCGCCATCCACATGCACAGCAACCGCAGGGACAAACCGCTTATCAAGGTCAATTGCGCGTCCATTCCAAAGGAACTGTTCGAGAGTGAGTTCTTCGGTCATGTCCGGGGTGCGTTCACCGGAGCTCACAAGGACCGCATCGGACGCCTGCAACTCGCGGACGGCGGAACGATATTCCTGGACGAGGTCGGCGAAATACCGCTGGACTTGCAGGGCAAACTTTTGCGCGCACTGCAGGAGCATGAATTCGAGCGCGTTGGCGATGACCGGACGATCAGCGCGAATGTACGCGTCGTTGCCGCAACCAATCGAAACCTGGCCGTCGAAACGGAGGCGGGTCGGTTCCGGCAGGACCTGTACTATCGCCTGAGTGTCTTTCCGATCGAAGTGCCGCCGCTGCGGCAGCGAACGGATGACATCGTGCCGCTGGCCAGGCATTTCCTGCATTGCGCCTGCAAGGAGCTGGGGCGCGGCATGCTGATAATGTCCACGCAGCACGCGAAGCAATTATTGGCGCACAGCTGGCCGGGCAACATCCGCGAACTCAAGAACGTCATCGAGCGTGCAGTAATTCTCAGCCAGGGCGATCGTCTCCGGCTGGACCTGGCGATGCCGGCCACGCACATCGAGGAAAGTGCAGGTCCTGTTCCATCCGAGGCCGCCGAGTTCCTGACTGAAAGCGAGTTTCGCGATGCAGAAAAGAAAAACATCGTCGCTGCCTTGCGCAATGCGAGTTGGCGTATCTGGGGACCCTCCGGTGCGGCAGACCTGCTTGGCGTCAAACCGACGACGCTTGCCTATCGCATGAAGGTCCTGGGCATCAAAGCAGAAAAGTAAGCTCCCCGGCCCGGCCGCGGGTACGACTTCCCACAAATTCCTGCGGTTTCTACTCCAGATTTCTGGTGACCACGGATTCCCGTGGCGCACCTGCTCGCGTAAGTCATTGTTCTGAATAGATTTCCGAAGTTGGCACGGCAGCTGCAATAGCACTCACGCAAGTCATCAGCGAGCACTTTGGAGACTGAACGTGAATTCCCCCCGCCAGTACCGACCGACGATCATCCGCAGCAGGCTGCTGCACGCCGTCCTTTTCACGGTGGCGATGACGTCATTCGCCCTGCACGGATTGAATGCCTACGGCGCGACGGCCCTGCCTTCCGGATACCGCGTGGTCAGCGCCTATCACAAGTTCGACGGGACATCCCAGTTTGCGGCCCTGTTCCGGTTGCGGCCGCCGCGACGGCTGCGATCCGAGCATCTCGAGCTGGCCATCGGCGCGATTGCTTCCTCGGCCGACACCCGGGCGTTCGTGTCTCTCGGGCCGGTCTGGCGCTGGCCGATCGGCGAGGGATCCTGGCACGCCGAGCTCGGCTTCAGCCCGACCCTGATCGGCGGCTCCGCCTTCGGCGACCGGGACCTTGGCGGTGTACTGCACTTCACGTCATCGGCGTCCGTCGGCGCAACTTTCGGCCGGCGCCAGTCGGCGTCCTTGTCGCTGCGAATCCAGCACACCTCGAATGGCGGCCTCGACAGCACCAACCCGGGTCTCGACATGATCGGGCTCGATTTCGCGTGGATACCACGCAAGCAATGACTACGCAGGACAGGAGAAATGTCATGACTTTTCGAATCAGCGGAACGGAATTGAGACTTGCGCTCAGCGAGATCTATCCCGATGCGAGCTACGGCGCAGTACCCGTCATCAACCAGTTCGACGCGCTGGAAGCCTATCGCGCTTTCGACGACGGTGCGCTCGCCGAAGCGCCTTTTGCTCTCGCCGCATACATCCAGCATCACCAGCACAGTGTCGCCTGAAGGAGTTCAAGGAAATGCCGCTCTTCCCGATTCCGCCTTTCACCCATACCACGGCCATCGAAAAAGTCATGGCGGCCGAACGCGCCTGGAACACGCGGGACCCGAAAATTGTTTCACAGGCCTATACGCCCGATTCCGCCTGGCGCAATCGCGATGAGTTCTTCCAGGGCAGGGACGCGATCGAAGCGTTCCTCAAAAGGAAGTGGTCGATCGAGTTGCACTACAGGCTGATGAAAGAGCTCTGGGCATACACCGGAAACCGCATCTCGGTGCGCTTCGAGTACGAATGGCAGCACGCGAAAAGCGGCCAGTGGTTCCGCACCCACGGCAACGAGCATTGGGAATTCAATGCCGATGGTTACATGTCGCGACGCGACATGAGTGCCAACGATTTTCCGATTTCGGCCGAACACCGCCGAATCAGCATTCACTTATAGACAGCAACCAAATGGAGAGTGTCATGAAGAAATTGTGGGCGATTTTGACTGTACTGGTCGCGATTCCCGGCATCACTGTGGTCGTCAATGCGGCACTGCCCGATCCGGGCATGG
>JAKEGN010000001.1 GCA_022615525.1 Woeseiaceae bacterium | reverse complement strand
TCATCCACCGGCTGCCCATCATGATGGAGCGCGAATGGCGGGCTCAATGTGCAGAAATCGGCGAGATGCCGGCCGTCGATCTGCCGGAGGGGCGTTTCGACCTCATGATGCCTCGTTCGAGATGCCCGTCCTGCGGTGCCATGATAACCGCGGCGCAGAATATCCCGGTGGTCAGCTACCTCGTCCTGCGTGGCAAGTGTGCAAGCTGCAAGGCGCCCATTTCGAAACGCTACCCGATCATCGAATCGCTGACGGCCCTGCTCACGGCCATGGTTGCATGGCGGTTCGGTTTCGGTTGGGAGGCGGGAGCAGCGATCGTGCTGACCTGGTCCCTGATTGCCATCAGCGTGATCGACCTGGACAAGCAGCTGATACCGGACTCGATATCCCTGCCACTGCTGTGGCTCGGGCTGGCGCTCAGCCTTTTTCACCCGGTGGAAGGCAGCGAACGGCTGTTCATCGAGCCGAAGAGCAGCATCATCGGGGCACTGGCGGGCTATCTTTCGCTCTGGAGCATTTATCATCTCTTCAGGCTGTTGACCGGCAAGGAGGGCATGGGTTACGGCGATTTCAAACTGCTCGCGGCACTCGGCGCCTGGCTGGGTTGGCAGATGTTGCCGTTGATCATCATGTTGTCGGCCGTGGTCGGTGCGCTCGTGGGCCTGTGCATGATCGTGTTCGTCCGGCATGACCGCAACGTGCCGATACCCTTTGGCCCTTACCTGGCTGCAGCCGGATGGATAGCCCTGCTTTATGGTCCGCAGATCGTCGGGGGCTACCTGGACTACATGGGCTGAGTGCTTATACGGTGCTGAAAATCGGCCTTACCGGCGGTATCGCCAGCGGCAAGTCTGCAGTCTCGGACATGTTCGCGGAGTACGGTGTACCGGTCATCGACACTGACCGCATAGCCAGGGATATCGTGCGACCCGGCATGCCGGCACTCGACGAGATCCGCCAGCGCTTCGGTGACGGGGTGATTGCCGCGGATGGCAGCCTGGACAGGAGCGAGCTGCGACGGCTGGCCTTTGACAACGAGCAGAGTCGCAAGGCCCTCGAAGCCATCCTGCATCCGAAGATCCGCAGCGAAACGGTCGCCCGCTCGAAAGCGGCCGGTGGGCCGTATCAGATCATCGTCGTACCGCTGCTGGTTGAATCGGCCCTCAAGTCATTCGTGGATCGCATCGTCGTGGTCGACTGCGACCCGCAAACCCAGCTGCGCCGCCTGCTGTCACGGGACGGCGAGACCATCGAACAGGCACAGCGCATGATCGCGGCGCAGGCGAGCCGGGACGAGCGTCTCGCGATCGCCAGCGATGTCATCGATAACGACGGTGATATTGCCGATACGCGCAAACAGGTCGAGGAGCTTCACAGACGTTTTCTCGACGAGGCGGAAGCCGGCCGAGAAGCGAAATAGCGTCGCATATCGGCGACGCCGACAACTTCCGGACTGATTTGCCTGATTCCACCGTGGGGCGCAGAATACCGCCATGCCAGCCACTGCCACTCATGTAGCGCCCTTGTCCGGAATTTCCGGGCGGCGGCGCGCGGAATACGAGCAGCCTCTCAATGAACGCATGCGAACGTTCATGAGGCTCGAGTTCCTCTATCGGCAGATGCTGTACAACATCGAACCGGAAGCTGACTGGGCGACCCGGGCGGCGACCGGCAGCCTGCTCGAAATCATGGCCATCCTGGGCCGCGGGGATGTGCGCAGTGACGTGCACAAGGAGCTCGATTATCACGTCGAAAACCTCAAGCGCTACAGGACCCAACCGGAGGTCGACGGCCGGAGACTCGACGCTGTGATTCGCAACCTGCTGTCGACCCGCTCGGACGTCGATGCTGCCGGAACCCAATACCTGCAACCGTTGAAGGACAATGAGTTCCTGAGTTCGATAAAGCACCGCAGCTCGATACCGGGTGGCACTTGCGAATTCGACCTGCCGGAATTCAATCACTGGCTCCGACAACCGTATGATCGCCGCAAGCTGGACCTGGACGAATGGCTGGCGGCAATCCGGCCTGTTTGCGATGCCGTCATCGAATTGCTCTGGTTGATGCGCGAAAGCGCACAGCCGACGGAGAAGGTCGCCGTCAATGGCATGTATCACCACAAGATGCAGAAGGACGCGAGCTGCCGGATGTTGCGGGTGACCCTGCGGAACGACAGCCCGCTCTACCCCGAGATCAGCGGCAGCCAGAATCGTTTTACTGTGCGCTTCCTTGAATGGTCGACGATCAATCGACGCGCCGTTCAGACCGGGCAGGACGTCAAGTTTCAGATAAGCATTTCCTGACCGACGCGGTCGACGCCTGCAATGCCTTCAATACCGGCATGTCCGCCGGCAACAGTTCATCGCTATGCAGCAGTCCCGGCGCGACCCAGCGGATTGCCTGGCCTTCCAGGCCGGCCGGTACCGATCGCCATCCGGTTACGAGGTAAAACTCGATGACCACCTGCCTGTCGGAATAGCGGTGCTCGACGCGCATGAAATGCTCGCATTCGTCGATCGCAACGCCGAGCTCCTCGCGCAACTCCCGGCTGAGCGCCGACTCCGCGGACTCCCCAGCGACTATCTTCCCGCCGGGAAATTCCCACAACCCGGCAAACGGAGAGTCGCCCAGCCTTTCGGTGACCAGGACCCGGCCCGATGCATCGCGAAGTATGCCTGCCGCAACATGAATGGCCTGCAGTCCAACTCCGCCGCTAGCCGAGCTTGCCATGGCACTGCTTGAACTTGCGGCCCGAGCCGCAGGGACAGGGCTCATTGCGCCCCACCTTGCGGCTGTCGCGAATGAAAGGCACCACGGGCTCCGGCTTGCGCGGTTCCGGCCGGGTCTGCTCACTCGACGCAAGCGCCGAGGCCTCGGCGTGCTGTGCCTGAAGTTTTTGCACCGCGCGCCGTTGCGCTTCCATACGCTGAATGTCCTGCTCGCTCTGGATACGTACCTTGGCGAGTATACTGATCGTGTCATGCTTCACCTGTTCAAGCATTTCCCCGAACATCGCGAAGGCCTCGCGTTTGTACTCCTGCTTGGGGTTTTTCTGCGCATAGCCCCGCAAATGAATTCCCTGGCGCAGATAATCCATTGCTGCAAGGTGTTCTTTCCAGTGCAGATCCAGTTGCCTCAGCATGACTGACTTTTCCACCAGCCGCATGGCTTGCGCGCCGTAGGCCTTTTCCTTTTCTTCGTAGCTTGCCTGCACGGCTTCGACGCATCGCTGTCGAACACCGTCTTCGTTGAGCGTCTTGTCCTCTTTCAGCCACCGGCCTATGTCCAGATGCACGGAAAAATCGCTCTCCAGCGCCGGCACCAGGCCCTCGATGTCCCACTGCTGCTCCTGGCTGCCCCGCGGCATGTACTGGGCGACCAGTGCCTCGACGACTTCCTCGCGTATGGCGATTACAGAATCGCGCATGTCGTCGGCAGCCATCAGTTCGGATCGCTGGTGGTAAACGACCTTTCGCTGATCGTTTGCTACGTCGTCGTACTCCAGCAGATTCTTTCGAATGTCGAAGTTGTGCGATTCGACCTTCCGCTGTGCGCGCTCGATCTGCCGCGTGAGCAGCTTGCTTTCAATGGCCTCCCCTTCCCGCATGCCGGCCCGTGAGAGCAGTGCCTTGGTGCGATTCGGATCGCCGAAGATGCGCATGAGCGTGTCTTCCATCGACAAATAGAAGCGGCTCGAGCCGGGATCGCCCTGACGGCCGGAGCGACCACGGAGCTGATTGTCGATGCGCCTCGATTCATGGCGCTCGGTGCCGACGATGTGCAGGCCTCCCGCTGCAATGACCGCCGCGTGCCGTTTGCTCCAATCAGCGCGTATGCTTTCCCGGTCTGCGTCCGGTCCGGCTGCGGCAATTTCGGCCTCGCGGTTTCCGCCGAGCACGATATCCGTTCCGCGGCCTGCCATATTGGTCGCGATGGTGATGGCGCCGGGCCTCCCGGCCTGCTGCACCACGATGGCTTCACGTGCATGCTGCTTCGCGTTCAGAACTTCGTGCTCGATGCCTTTTTTCTTCAGTATTGACGAGAGCAATTCCGAAGTCTCGATTGACGTCGTGCCGACCAGCACAGGTTGGCCGCGCGCGCGGCAGTCCATGATGTCCTCGACGATTGCCTCGAACTTGTCCTTTTGCGTCAGGTAGACGAGGTCCGGCATATCCTCCCGGATCATTGGCATGTGGGTCGGGATGACGATGACCTCCAGGCCATAAATCTGTTGAAATTCAAAGGCTTCTGTATCCGCGGTGCCGGTCATGCCGGACAGGTTCCGGTACAGCCGGAAGTAGTTCTGGAAGGTAATCGAGGCGACTGTCTGGTTCTCCTGCTTGACCGCGACGCCCTCCTTTGCCTCGATTGCCTGGTGCAGGCCGTCCGACCAGCGGCGCCCTGCCATCGTTCTTCCGGTAAATTCATCGACAATTACGATCTCACCGTCCTTGACGATGTATTCGACGTCGCGATGGAACATGAAGTTAGCGCGCAATGCGGCATTGAGATGGTGCAAGAGCCGGATATTCGCCGCATCGTAGAGACTTTCCCCCTCTCCGAGCAGCCCTGCCTGGATCATCAATTCCTCGACGAACTGGTGCCCTTCGTCAGTGAGATGGACCTGCTTCGACTTTTCATCGGTGGTGAAATGACCGCGTTGCACGAGCTTGCACTCGGGAATCTTGCCCGTCGTATCGACCTGTACAATGTCGGCACCGCGTTCCCGCGCAATCTCCAGTGCGCGTTCGAAAGTCAGTACGTCATTGTCGAGTCCATCATCAGCTTTGCCCGTAACACGAAGGCCGCGTTCGTCCTTCAAGCGCACCTTGCTCGCATGAATATCCAGATTCACGGGATCCGTGGAATCGTGGTGCTGCCTCAGTCGCGGAATGAGCTTGTTGATTTTCTGATAGAGGTCGGTGCTCTCTTCGGTGGGCCCGGAAATAATGAGCGGCGTCCTGGCCTCGTCGATCAGGATCGAGTCGACCTCGTCGACGATGGCGAAATTGAGCTCCCGTTGCGTCTTGTCCGCCAGCGAAAATGCCAGGTTGTCCCGCAGGTAGTCGAAGCCAAGTTCGTTGTTGGTAGCGTATGTAATATCGCAACCGTAGGCATCGCGCTTTTCAGCCTGCGTCTGCCCACTCTTCGCGACTCCGACCGTGAGGCCAAGGAATTCATACAGCGGACGCATCCAGTCCGCATCGCGCTGTGCCAGGTATTCGTTCACCGTGACGACGTGTACGCCTTTGCCGCTCAGGGCATTGAGGTATGCCGGCAGGGTCGCAACCAGCGTCTTTCCTTCGCCGGTTCGCATTTCAGCGATATCACCCTGGTGCAGCACCATGCCGCCGATCAGCTGCACGTCGAATGGCCGCATTTCGAGCGTCCGAAACGCCACCTCGCGGACAACCGCAAATGCCTCGGTCAGCAAGTCATCGAGCGTCTCGCCGGCAGCGTAACGCTGCCGAAGTTCGTCGGTCTTCGCCGCGAGTTCGGCATCCGGCAACTCCTTGAGATCCTTCTCCAGGGCATTTATCTGCGAAACGACACTGGAGAACTGTCGCAACAGGCGCTGATTTCGGCTACCGAAAAGACGCGTAAGGAAATTTGCCACTCAAGGCTCCTGGCCGGGACTGTCTGCGCGCGAGTCGCCCGGTGAGGCGCGCGCAAAGACGGCTATTTTACGTACTGGTTACGAATTTGCACTATGGTTTGCGGGTCATCTGACGAACGGATCTAGGTGCAGAAAATGCGATCTCAAGACGCAGGCAGCCGGCTGGCGCACTTTGTCCGGATCGCGCGGAAAAACGAACGGGTATGAGTGGGGCGGCCTACTCGGCGCCCTGACGAATGAACTGCACCGGATTGACCCGTGTGCCGTTCCTCAGGACTTCGAAATGCAGGTTCGGACCTGTTGCACGACCGGTATCCCCCATCAGCGCTACTGTCTGTCCTTTCTTGACTTCGTCGCCGACTGACACCAGGTTTTCGGAGTTGTGCGCGTAGCGGGTGATGTAACCGTTGCCGTGATTGATTTCGACCAGTTGCCCGTAACCATAGCGATTCGCCGACCAGGTTACGACACCGTCCGCAACTGCGATGACTTCGGCGCCTTCCTTGCCGGCAAAATCGACGCCGGTGTGATTCGCCGGCTTGCCGGTGAACGGATCGGTACGGCGGCCGAAGTATGAGGACATCCACCCTTGCTTGACCGGGCGGCCGGCCGGATGAACCCGTTCGCTCAGGTTCTGGTTGAGCAACACGCTTTCGAGTACGCCGAGTTGTGACTCGCGGTCCGCAAGCTGGCCGTCGAGTTCCTGCATCGCGGTAACCACGTCAGGAATGGCCACCGCAGAGCCGGTCGTCGGGTATGGTTCCTCGGGGCCGCCGAGTGCCGGGTCCGAGTCGAAATTGAATTCCCCGTCATCCAGATTGGCCATTTCCGTCATGCGCCGGCCCAGCGCATCCAGACGGATAATGCGGGCATTCATCTGGCCGATCCGGATCGCCAGTGCATCCAGCGTATCTTCGGTCTGCTGGCGGGTGGTCGCAATTGCCGCTTGCTGGGCGGCGAGTTCCTCGGCCAGGCTGGTGAGCTCCGAGTACGGCACGCCGGACCCGTTTTGCGCCGAATACCAGGAGCCGAAGCCAAATGCAGCCGCACTCAGGCAAGCGGCAAAAACAACGCCGATGGCAGCGACAGCCTTGCCGGACAGGTTGACCTGCCGGGCGGTGCCGAAGCCCTTGCCGAAGATGACTACATTCATCGTATGGGCCCCCGATTCGGGAATAGCGGATCGTATGTTATTGATATTAATATCATTAACCAGTCGGCCGGCCGCCTCGTCGGGCGCCCTCTCATTGGTCTCGGTCGACGATCGATGATCACTTCGGTAGCCCCGCTATCATAGGACCGCTGTCCCTTAGATCGGTGGTTTTGCGTCCCCGTCTTTCGGCGGGTATGCCTTTGTCGAGAGGGCAATATGCATAATGCCGCTTTTTTTTACAAGAATTGAGCTTCAGAATATTGACTTCGATCACCCGCCGGCCCGTAAATCGCCAACTCCATCACACTTCCATGCCCATAATCCACCTGGAAAAATTGCTCAAATCGACCACCGGCGGCGCGCTCGAGGAACTGGTAAAACAGGCGGAGGGCATGGACCGCCTTCTGGCGGGGTTGAAAGAGGCCGTGGGCCCCGGCCTCGCGTCGCGTTTGAAGGGCGTCAACCTGCGTCCGGACGGACAGCTCGTGGTGATTGCCGAAACCCCGGCCTGGGCGTCCCGACTGCGCTTCGAGGCCGAGACACTCATGGCGGCCGCGCGCGGCGGCGGCGCAGAGGTCGGCTCCTGCAAGGTAATCGTTGCCAGAAACTCGCCGGACAAGCCGGGGCAGTAGCTGTTTCAGGCGTAGGCCGGGGTCGCGTAGGATATCGGAGCCCGGTCCTCATCCTTGAAGGTCACTTCCTCCCAGGCGTTCTCATCGTCCAGCAATGCGCATAGCAATTTGTTATTCAGGTCGTGCCCGGACTTGAATGCCGAATATTCGCCGATGAGGCTGTGTCCCAACAGATACATGTCGCCTATTGCGTCAAGAATCTTGTGAATGACGAACTCATTGGCATAGCGGAGGCCGTCTTCGTTGAGAATGCGGTAGTCGTCGAGCACGATCGCGTTGTCCATGCTGCCGCCAAGCGTCAGGTTGCGGGCGCGAAGCGTCTCGACATCGCGCAGGAAGCAAAAGGTCCGGGCACGGCTGACTTCCTTGAGAAAGGATGTCGACGAAAAATCGATGGATGCGTTACGACTCAGCTTGTTGAATACCGGGTGGTTGAACGCGATCTCGAAATTTACCTTGAAGCCGTTGAACGGCGTCAGTTCGGCCCATTTGTCGCCATCCTCGACCCGGACCTTCCTGCGGATACGAATGAACTTCTTGGGCGCATTCTGTTCCTCGATGCCGGCCGACTGGAGTAGAAAAATATAGGGTCCGGCGCTGCCGTCCATGATCGGTACTTCGGGCGCCGAAAGGTCGACATGGAGATTGTCTATGCCCAGACCGGCAAGCGCAGACATCAGGTGTTCGACAGTGGCCACCTTGACGCCGTCCCTGATCAGGGTCGTGCCAAGCATCGTCTCGCCGACCAGCCTGGGATCTGCCGGTATGTCGACCGGCACGTCGAGATCCACGCGACGAAACGTAATGCCGGAATTTTCGGCGGCCGGCCGCAGCGTCATGTAGACCTTCCTGCCCGAGTGCAGGCCAACCCCGGTGGCGCGGATCGCCGTTTTGATCGTTCGCTGTCGCAGCATCGATAGCCTTTACTTGCCGTTTGCCCGGTCCGTCCTGGGGAGCCTGGTACCAGCGGGCAGGAAAATCCTGAACTCTTGTTGATATATCAACAGTTTAATTGCAGTACCCAAGCCAATTTGGCGCCGAAGCCTAACATATTGTACGCGCCCCACACAGTGCACGGATATGGCGCGCCGCGTCTGGTGCTTGTCCCCGGAC